>DATCPV010000034.1:0-4998 GCA_036569885.1 Gaiellales bacterium
GGCTCGGGCGGCGCTTCACGACGGCGACCTCGACGAGGCGCGGTTCCTGTGCCAGAGCGCGATCGATCTGCTCGAGCACACGGCGGCTCCCCACTACGTCGCCGAGGCAAACCAGGTGCTGGCGCTGGTCGAACAGCGCGCCGGGAACCTGCGAGCCGCTCTGTCAGCCCTTTGGAATGGGTTGGGGGCGGTAGACCGGGGTGTCGCCGAAACGTCGTAGGGGCATGGCAAGTCGCATTGACGAAACCCCGGTTGTGGCTTCTCGGAGCCCGGTCAGGGCTGCCGTGGATCCCGAGATTACCCGTCTCGAGGAGCGCTGCCGGCGGCTCGAGCGCGACATCCGCCAGAGCGAGCTCGACCGCCGCAACGCGATGGAGCGGCTCCTGCGCGCCGAGGAGCAGGAGCGGCGGCGCCTGGCGGCGGAGCTCCACGACGACACGGTGCAGGTGCTGGCCGCGTGCCTTGTGTCCCTCGACCACCTGGCGCAGACGGTCGAGACGGCCGACCGCGACCGGATCACGACCGTCGTCACCGCCGCACGGCGCACGCTCGCAGCGGCAACCGACCGCACCCGCCGGCTCATGTTCGAACTGCGCCCGACCAGCCTGCAGCAGGAGGGGCTCGCGGGCGCGCTGCGCGACCTGGCCGACCAGGTCGGGGAGGAGGCCGGGCTCAAGGTCACGGTCTCGGTGCCCGAGGAGCGCTACTCCTACGTCGTTGAGGAGATCGCGTACCGCACCGTCCGCGAGGCCATTGTGAACGTGCGCAAGCACGCCCGCGCGGCGAAGCTCGAAGTCAAGGTCAGCGAAGCCGACGGCCGCCTGTGCGGCCGGGTGGCCGACGACGGCCGCGGATTCGAGGTCGAGCCTGCCCTCGAGCGCAGCCGCCGGCAACGGCGGATGGGCCTGGACGCGATGCGCGAGCGCCTTCGGCTCGCCGGTGGCGGCGTCGAGGTCCGCTCGGCCCCCGGGTGCGGCACGGTCGTCAGCTTCGAGCTGCCGGCCGAGCTTCCTTAGCCTCTTAGCTCTGTGGCGCCGCCGCCGACACGACATCCGTGCGCGGCGGAGGCGAGGCCGCGATGTGCTCACGGGTCAGGAGCGCCGCCAGGTTGCCGTCGCCCGCGGCAACGGCGTCGACGATGCGGTCGTGGTCGTCGGCCCAGTAGAGCACCCGGCGCGGGTCGATCGCCTGCGCCGCGTAGATGCGCCGTGCGATCCGCGCCACCCACAGCGTCTCGGCGAACCGGAGCAGGTGCGGGTTGCCCGAGGCCGCCACCAGCTCGAGGTGGAAGTCGCGGTTGGCGTCGTAGCTGTCACCGCCGTCGCGTACGCGCGCCCGCTGGACCTCGACCAGCGCGCGCAGCCGGGCGACCGCCTCGGGATCGCACACCTGGGCCGCGAGCCGGGCGGCGCCCGGCTCGATCGCGACCCTGGCCGACCAGGCATGCCACAGGCCGGCCTCGTCGTCTCCGGCCACGGTCGCCCCCCGATTGGCGTGAAAGTCGACCAGGCCCTCGCTGGCGAGCCGCCGCAGCGCCTCGCGCAACGGGGTGCGGCTGACGCCGAGCTCGGCGGCCAGCTCCTCCTGCAGCAGGCGCCCGCCGGGGGGCAGGTCGCCGGCGAGGATCCGCTCGCGCACCGCCAGGTAAACCTGGTCGACAACGCTCTGAACCTCGATCCGGCGCGACGCCTCCATGTCTAGAGGCCGAGGTCCACCGGCGCCGCTGGCGCCACGTCCTCGATGCGGGTGGCGTACGCCGCGGCGTTCCGCACCTGGTCAGGCTTCAACGCCAGCAGCCAGATCGCCCACGCGAGCGCGATCAGCCCGCCGGCGATGGCGAAATAGATGCCACGGTTGATCGGGCCCGGGGGCCATGGCCATAGCGAGCCCTTGTACGCCGCAAGCGGCGTCAGAAGCGCGATCACGACCACCGGCAGCTGCCACCACCACTTCGACTGAGGCTCGCTGCGGAAGATCAGCACGAACGCCCCGAGAGCAAGGAAGACGTAGATCAGCTCGATCATGAACGAACCCGCCAGCGAGAGGATCTGGAACGCGGCCAGCGTGTCGGGCAGCCCGAAGCCGGCGCCGTAGTGGACGACCGACGCCCACGCCAGGAAGCCGACCGAGAACACGAACGACACCAGATTGCCGCCGAGCGGCGTGTCGTGGCTCGACGTGGTGGCGAGGAAGCGGGGCAAGAGGCCGTCGCGGGCGAGCGCGAACACGCCGCGCGTCGCCGACACCGTGAACGCCACCGAGAGCGAGATCGCGTCGGTGATCACCACCAGATCGATCCAGCCTCGCAGGAACCAGCCGTCGTAGTGTTTGGCGAGCGTGCCGAGCGCGTCGGGGTCGGCCGCGGCGGCGCCCTTCGCGATGGCATCGGCCCCGAAGCCGATCATCACGGCGTACCCCATCAGGACGTAGAAGACGGTCGCAATGGCCACGGTCGAGAGCACCGCGATCGGCACCGACCGGTGCGGGTTGGGGGTCTCCTCGGCGATCGCGGCCGCCGCCTCGAAGCCGATGAAGAGCGTCACCGCGATCAGGATGCCCTTGAACACTGGGCCGTTCCAGCCGACGCCCGAGAAGCTGAAGGCGTGGAGGGTGTTGCCGGCGTCGCCGCCCTTGATGATGATCGTGATCGCGAGGATCAGAAGCGGAATGATCGAGAACGCCGCCAGGAGCAGCACGCCGCGGACGGCCAGCCGCACGCCGAAGTGGTTCAGGGCAAGAACGATCAGGCAGGCGACGAGGCCGCAGAGGAAAAACGGCGGATCCGAGGACAGGTGCTGGTTGAAGAACCCCTTGATCAGGAACCCGAGCCCGACGTAGACGCCGCCCGCGCCCAGGAACAGCATGCCGAGAAAGTAGATCCCGGCCGACAGCACTCCCACCCACGGGTTAACGCCGCGCGCCAGGTACTCGTACATCGACCCCGCGCCGGCGAAGCGGCGGGCATAGAGGACGATCACGTAGCCGAGCGCGAGCACGCCCAGGCCACCGAGCAGGATGCTGACCGGCGACGAGAAGCCGGCGAAGGCAGAGATGAAACCGATGAACAGGGCCGCGGAGAAGATCGGCCCGAGTGCGAGCGACTGCCCGATCGCGTGCAGGGTGGTGAGTTCCTTCTTGCCGAGGTGCGCCTGCGAAGCCTCCGCTGTCCCCATGTCCCCTCCCTGGTCCAAGGTTTTGGATACATTACGCAACCGCCCGGCCGCAGGTCAAGACCCTCAGGGTTCGATGGAGAGCAGCCGCTCGACGCCGCGTTTCTCGAGGCCCCGGGCGATGATCAGGCGCTGGATCTCGCTGGTGCCCTCCCAGATGCGGTCGACGCGCAGCTCGCGCAGGAACCGCTCGGCCGCGAACGTGCGCATGTAGCCGCGGCCGCCGAGCACCTGGACGCAGCGGTCGGCGCAGCGCCAGGCGGCCTCGGATGCAAACAGCTTGGCCATCGCCGCGCGACCGTGGACGAGTTTCGGGTCGGCGCCGATGTCCACCATGTCGGCCACCTGATAGGTCAGGAGGCGGGCGGCGGCACAGTCGGCCGCCGAGTCGGCCAGCGGGAAGCTGATGCCCTGGAAGTCGTAGATGCGCTCGCCGAACTGCTCGCGGCCGATCGCCCACGTGACCGCGTCGTCCAGCAGGCGCCGCATCGCGCCGACACAGCGGGCGGCGATGTGGATCCGCTCCTCGATGAACCACTCGTTCTGGAGCTCACCGCCGCGCCCGATCATGGCGTCGCCGCCGAGCACCGCGTCGCCGTCCACCTCACAGTCGTAGCGGACGGTGGGATGGCCGTGAGGGAACGAGTGGGTGAACGGGGGGTCGTCGATGACATCGATGCCGGGTCGGTCGCGGTCGACCAGAAACAGGGTCGGCAGGCGCGCGTCCCCGTCGACGACGTTCACCATCACGATGTCGAAGTCGGCCACGTCGCCCGAGGTCACAAACCACTTCTCGGCCCGGATCCGCCAGCCCGCGGGCGTGCGCTCGGCCGTCGCCGCAATCCCGGCCGGATCGGATCCCGCGCCGGCCTCGGTCACGGCATAGGCGTCGGCCCGTTCGCCGCGGAGTGTGGGCTCGAGATAGCGCCGGATCTGCTCGTCGGTGCCGCGGGCGAGCACGTTGTAGCCGCCGCCCATGTTCCACCACACGCCGTTGGTGTTCCGCCCCAGCTCCTCCTGCACCAGCACCTGCTCGAACGCCGTCCAGCCCTGGCCGCCGTGCTTCTTGGCGTGGTTGCCGCCCACGAGGCCCGCGTCGCGAGCGGCGCGCTTGACCTGTGCGACGGCGTCGCCGGACAGGGTGCCACCGGCCAGCTCGGCCTGCTCCTCGAGCGGGATCAGCTCGGCGTCCACGAAGCGGGCCGCGTGGTCGCGCAGTGCGCGCTGGGCGGGCGTGAGGGCGAAGTCCATGGCCGGGGACTATCGCGGATCGGGGCTCACGACGCCGCCGCTGCCTGCGCGGTCGTCTCGCGCCTGCCCGCCCGCACGAGCGTCACCCCGAGGACGAGCGAGAATGCCCCCAGGAGCGCATAGGCGACGCGATCGCCCGGCCCGGCGATCACCGCCCCGGCGATCAGCGGCCCGGCGAAGTTGGCGCCGCCCCAGACTACCCCCATCAGGCCGTTCACCGTTCCGGTGCCGAAGCCGAGCCGGGTCGCGCCGAGCGCGCCCAGCGGGAACGCCATCGTGTACGGGGCGGCGACGAACGCCGACCGGGCGAGGACGGTGGCCACAACCGGTGCCGCGCTTCCGCTGATCAGCACGGGCGCGAGCGCGAGCGCCTGGAACGCGGCCATCACGCCCGCGAACCGCAGCGACACCGCGCGCCGCCCCATCCGCGCGACCACCGCGCTGGACACGATGAAGATCGCCGCCGACACCGAGAGCCACGCCCCGATCGTCCCGGACGAGAGCCCGCTGTGGCCGAGCTGCAGCGGCGCGACGAGGCTGACCACGCCGTCGCCGACGCCGCCGAGCAGCATGATCG
>DATCPV010000035.1:0-2234 GCA_036569885.1 Gaiellales bacterium
CGATCCGCCCGGTGGCCGGGTCGTAGTCCTCGATCGAGCAGCCCGCCGCGCCGGCCTCGCCCAGCAGGCGCACGGTCTCGGCCACCCCGGCGAGGTCGTCGGCGAAGCAGCGCTCGCTGTCCACCGACAGCGGCAGGTCGGTCGCCGCCGAGAGCCAGGCGACGTGCGCGACCAACTCGTCGCGGGTGACCTGCTGGTCGTTCTTGCCGAGCGTCCAGGCAAGTGCCGCGCTGGTGGTGGCGAGCGCCTTGAACCCGCTCCACGCCAGCAGCCGGGCCGAGCCCGCATCCCACGGGTTCGGCATGACGAAGATCCCGTCATCTGCGTGCAGCTGCCGGAACCGCGCCCGGCGATCGGCGATCGGCATCGACCAACCTCCATGTGTCGTTTCAGTGCAAGGGCCCGCGCACGAACACGTCCGAAACCGCGTTTGCGTCTCCCGCGACCAGGTTCGTCGCCGGCGTGCTGAACGCCACCCAGCGTCCGTCGGTTGAAAGCGCGGCGAAGCGAACCGCGGCGTTGGCCTCCGCGCCGGAGGTCGAGACGTTGACGCGGACCGTTGTGCCGAGGCGGCGGTCGCGCAGGAACAGATCTCGGCGGCCGTTGTGGTCACCGGCCACCAGGTTGGTCGCGTTCGACGAGAACAGGCAATAGCGGCCGCCGCTTGAGATCGCGATCCCGAAGCTGCTGCCGTTGGCCTGATGCCCGGTCGACGACACGCTGATGCGATGGATCGCCCCCGTCGCGCCGTCGCGGACGAACACGTCGCGCTTCCCGGTGGTGTACAGGCGGAACCGGCCCTGTGGGGAGAGCGCGCCGGCCAGGTCGAACGGGTTCGTGGTCACCACCTGAGTCGTGTGCCTGGCGACGTCACGTACGAAGACGCCTCCCGCAAGCTTGCTCGTCGGATGCGGCGACTCGTTGAACCCGAGCTTCCGGAACAGGACGAACCGGCCGCCGGCCGAGATGCCGCCGAGATAGGAGTTGGGGTCCGCCTCGTCCACCACGATCCGGTGGGGAAGCACGGACACCTGGACGCACCTGCCGGTGCTGCGGCGGCACCGCGCCACACCGTCGAGGACTGCGGTGTCGTAGGCGTAGAACTTCGCATCCGCAGTCAGGAGCATGTGCTCCGGGAGGATCCCCGAACCAATCGGCACGAGGATCCGCGTCGTCCCCGCCACGCGGTCGCGGATGTAGACGTCCGGGCACGGGTCGGGGGCGCAGAGCGAATCGTCGTTGCCCGGAGCCAGGTTCGAGGCGAGGGAGGTGAAGGTGACGAACCGGCCTCCGGGCGAGATGGCCAGCGCGTCCACGCTGCTGGCGCCGTTCCCCTCAACGCCCGCCGACGAGACGCTCATCCGGCTGGTGGTGCCGAGTTGCGTGTCGCGGAGGAACACGTCGGCCACGCCGTTCACGTCGCCCGCGACCAGATTGGATGCGTCCGAGACGAAGGCGACATAGCGGCCGTCGGCCGAAACGGCGACGCGGCCCTGGCCGCTCGCGGCGTTCGCCTCGACACCGGCCGATGACACGCTGGCACGCGTCGTGCTCGGTGCGGCGCCGGCCGCGGGCGCCGCCGGGCACATCGCGACAAGTGCTGCCAAGAACACACATCCCGCTCGACCGACCACCTCCCCACTCTATCGGCTACGTTTTTTGCATGGACGTTCGTCACCTCGCGGATGCGGAGCAGGCGCTCGCGGAGGTCAGCGAGCCGCTGCGTTGCGCGGGCGCCGAGGGGGAGTTGTCGTTCGGGATCCTGCGCCGCCTGATCGGGGAGCCCGATGCCTACGGAGACGAGGTGACGATTCTGATCGGGATGCGGTCCGGGAGCCCGGCCGCACTGGTGACCATGACCGGCCCGCACCCGGCACTCATCGTCGGGTTCGCGGGCGTCGCCGATGTCGGCTTCGCCGATCTGGTCGGTGCGATGCTCGACACGGGTCGCCGGCCGCTCGGGGTGAACGGTGCCCGGCGTTGGAGCGAGCCCTTCGTCGAGGCCTGGCACGACCTCGCCGGGGCGACACCCGCGGTGTACCGCGACATGCACGCGTTCGAGCTGCGGACGGTGCGGCCGCCGCGGCTGCCGGCAGGGGGTTTTCGCCCCGCGGCGGCGGGCGAGGCCGCCGCGCTTGCCGGCTGGTTCGTCGCGTTCGGCACCGACATCCGCGAGCGGGTCACCGCCGAGGATGCCGCGCGCCGGGTGGCGGTCTTGATCTCGGGCGGCGACC
>DATCPV010000036.1:0-2907 GCA_036569885.1 Gaiellales bacterium
CGGCCAGGACGTCGTTGCCGTCGACCCGCTCGCCGTGCATGCGGTAGGCGGCTGCGCGCCGCCACAGCTCCGGCTCGGCGTTCGACTGCTCGACCGACGTGCCCATGCCGTACTGGTTGTTGATCACCTGGAACACGATCGGAAGGCCCCACAGCTCGGACAGGTTGAGCGCCTCGTGGAACGAGCCCGTGGCGACCGCGCCGTCGCCGAACTGGCACAGGACCGCATTCGGCTGGTCGCGGTAGACCATCGCCAGCGCGGTGCCCGCGGCGATCGGCAGGTGGGCGCCGACGATGCCCCAGCCCCCGAAGAAGTGGCGCTCGACGTCGAGCAGATGCATCGAGCCGCCGCGGCCGTGGGCGGCGCCCGTCTCCTTCCCGAACAGCTCCGCCATGACCGCCGCCGCGGGGCTTCCCACCGCAAGGGCGGTCGCGTGGTCGCGGTAGCTGGCGTAGAGCGCGTCGCCCTCGGCGAGGGCGTCGATCGCGCCCACCGACGAGGCCTCCTCGCCGATCGCCAGGTGGCAGTAGCCGCCGATCCGCGCACGGGTGTACTGCTCCTCGGTGCGCTCCTCGAAGCGGCGCACCAGGGCCATTTGCCTGAAAAGGCGGAGCGCATGTTCCCGGTCGTCCAGCACCGAGACATCGCCTGCGGCGGTCTTCGCCATCCCCGAAACCTTACCCGCTGCGACGCGCTAGGCTGCCCGCGCAATGGCGAGCGCCGTCAAGGTTCCGAAGCTCGGTGAAGAGGCGATCTCCGCGGTGTTGATCCGCTTCCTCGTCGAGCCGGGCCAGCCCGTCCGCCGCGGCGACCCGCTGTACGAGCTCGACACCGACAAGGTCACCCAGGAGGTGGAGGCCGAGGCCGACGGCGTGCTGCTCGAGGTCGTCGGCACCGCCGGTGTCGAGTACCCGCCCGGCGCGACGATCGCCTGGATCGGCGAGCCGGGCGAGCCGGTCGGCCCGTGAGCGACGCCGTCCGGGTCGTGCACATGGGCGAGCTCGAGCGGATCGAGGTCGCCGGGGTCGTGTACATGCCGATCCGGCGCCGCCTTGGGGTGCGGGCGTTCGGGATCAACGCCTACACCGCCGCGAGCGCGGGCGATCAGGTGATCGAGCGCCACAACGAGGGCGGGGCGGGGGCCGGGGCGCACGAGGAGCTGTATCTCGTGATCTCCGGCCGGGCCGAGTTCACCGTCGCGGGCGAGGCCGTCGACGCGCCGGCGGGGACACTGGTGTTCGTGCCCGATCTCGCGTCCGAGCGGGCTGCGATCGCGCGCGAGCCGGACACCACGGTGCTGGTCATCGGCGCCCCTGCGGCCGCGCCGCTTCCGACCTCGCCGTTCGAGTACTGGTTCGCGGCCGAGCCGGCCTACCGCTCCGGCGACTACGACGGCGCCATCGCAATCGCGTCAGAGGGGCTGCGCGAGTGGCCCGACCACCCGGTCATCAACTACCAGCTGGCCTGCTACCACGCCCTGGCGGGCCGGCGCGCCGAGGCGCTCGCACACCTCGCCACCGCGGTCGCCGGAGAGCCCCGCACCGCCGGGTGGGCGGCGGGCGACGCCGACTTCGACTCGATCCGGGACGATCCCGTCTTTCCGCCGCCCCCGTGACCGCGGGGAGCTATTCCTGACGATCCACTAGGATGCCGCCGACGCAACGAGCGAGCACGAGGGAGTGGGTTCCGATGGAGTGTGACGTCGCTGTCCTGGGGGGTGGACCGGGCGGATATCCGGCCGCGATCCGGGCTGCGCAGCTGGGGGCAAACGTTGTCCTGATCGAGCAGGGCCGCGTGGGCGGCACCTGCATCACGGTCGGCTGTATCCCCACCAAGACATGGGTGCAGACGGCGCACGCGCTCAATGACGCGCGCGAGACGTTCGCCCAGCTCGGCGTGCGCGTGAGCGACCCCGAGCTCGACTTCGGCCAGGCCCAGAAGAACAAGACCGGCATCGTCGACGGGCTCGTGAACGGCATCACGGGCGTCGTCAAGGCCAACGGCATCACCATCGTCAACGGCCGCGGCGCGTTCACCGGCCCGAACACGATTGCGGTCGACGGAGGCGAGGACGTGACCTTCGGCTCGGCGGTGATCGCGACCGGGTCGCACTCGCTGCGGCCGCCCGTGACCGGCATCGACGGCCCGGCCTGCGTCGACTCGACCGCGCTGCTCGAGATCGCCGAGGTCCCCCGGCGCCTGGCGATCCTCGGCGGCGGCGTGATCGGCGTCGAGTTCGCCTCGATCTTCCGCCACTTCGGCACCGAGGTGACGATCGTGGAGATGCTCGAGCACCTGATCCCGATGGAGGACGCCGACGCCTCGAAGGAGCTCGAGCGGGCGTTCAAGCGGCGCGGAATCGCGACCAACCTGGGCGCGCGGGCGACCGAGGTGGCCCCGTCGGGCGACGGCGTCACCCTGAGCTTCGAGGGCGCCGACGGCAAACCGGGCTCGGTGGATGCCGATCTGGTGCTGGTGGCGACCGGCCGCGGCCCGAACACCAACGACATCGGGCTCGACCGGGCGGGCGTCGACTCCGACTCGCGCCGCGGCGTGATCGTCGACCGGCGCATGCGCACGAACGTCGCGCACATCTACGCGGTGGGCGACGTGGCGGGGATCTACCAGCTCGCGCACACCTCGTTCCGCGAGGGCGAGGTCGCGGCCGAGAACGCCTGCGGCCACGACGCCGAGATGGACTACACCGCCGTCCCGCGATGCGTGTACACCGATCCCGAGGTGGCCGCCGTCGGCCTGACCGAGGCCCAGGCGCGTGAGCAGCACGGCGACGCCGTGGTCACCGGCCGGTTCCCGTTCGCGGCGTCTGCACGGGCGCAGATGTACGGCGAGAAGTCGGGCTTCGCCAAGACGATCCACGAGAACCGCTACGGCGAGCTCCTGGGGCTC
>DATCPV010000037.1:0-4749 GCA_036569885.1 Gaiellales bacterium
GCGATCGCCCTCGTGAGTGCCCTGGCGGCAAGCGCCGTCCGCCGTGACGCGGGCCGGGCGCAGGCCTCCGACGAGTGGCAGCGCAAGCTCCGGGGCGAGCTCATGGCCCAGACGGCGTTCCTGGACGACGTCGTGGGCAGCCTGGCCGCGATGACGTCCAGCCGCGACGCCGCGCACGTCCTGCACGCCACGGCCGAGCAGGCCCACCGGCTCCTGCACCCCGACGCCACCGTCATGCTCGTGCCATCGGCCGACGGCCGCGGCCTGCGCCCGACGGTCGCGCGCGGAATCGCGCTCGGCCCGATCGCCGACTTCGTCGTCGACCCCGCCAGCGCCGGCTCGCTGCTCGCCGAGGCGGCTGCCAGCCGCACGCCGGCCGCGGGGGCCGTACCGGCGCCCGGGGACGACCTGTGCCGGCACCTGCGCCCGCTGGCCGCTCTGGCGGCGCCGCTCGTGGTGATGGACGAGCTGCACGCGCTCCTGGTGCTGTTCCGGCTGCAGGGAGACGGCGGCTTCGGCCCTGCCGAGGTGGCCCAGGCGATGCTCCTGGCCGACTTCGGCGCCAGCGCCGCGGCCAACGCCCAGCTCTTCGAGCGCGTCGAGTCGCTGCTGGCGCAGGCGCGCATGCGCGAGACCAAGCGGCTCGAGCTCTCACGCCGCATCCTCTCGGCGGAGCAGGACGAGCGCCGCAAGCTGTCGCTGTTCCTGCACGACGGGCCGCTGCAGGCCATGTCCGGGATCGCCATGATGCTCGACGCCGTCGCCGAGGACACGGGCGACGGCAGCATCGACTCCGCCCTGCGGGTGCTCGACACCGCCCGCGAGCGCCAGCGCGCGGTCATCCGGTCGCTGCGCGAGCTGAGCTTCGCGCTCGAGCCGTGGGTGCTGCGCGACCAGGGCTTCGTCGTCGCCCTGCGCGCGCTCGCGGACGAGATGGAGCGCGGCCACGCGGTGTCGGTCGAGCTCGAGGTGGACGCGGCGGAGGAGCTGCCCGCAGATGACCAGGTGTTCCTGTACCAGATCGTCCGCGAGGCGGTGCAGAACGCGGTCAAGCACGCCGCTCCGCGATCGGTGTGGGTCACGGTGACGGGCGACCCGGCGGCGGGATTCGAGATCCTCGTACGCGACGACGGCACCGGGTTCGATGCCTCGCCGGCCCGCGACGGCCTCCCCCACCACGGCATGACGTCGATGCGCGAGCGCGCCCAGATCCTCGGCGGCCGGCTCCGGATCGACTCGGTGCCAGGGGCCGGCACCGAGCTTCGCGTGATCCTTCCCGCCCACGACCATACCGCCGATGTGGCGTAGACAGCGCCCGTCGACCACGCCGGTGGACGCGCTGGTGGAGGCCTGCGAGAACGGCCTCGACCTGCCCGCCGTCATGGCGGCCGCGTGCAGCGCGGTGTCGACGGCCCTGAGCGGAGCGGTGACCGAGGCATATGTGCTCACCGAGGATGGGGCGAATCTGCGGCTGGTGGCGGGCACAGGGGTGGACGAGCTCGACGCGCCCGCACCGGACGCCCCGGTGCACACCGGCGACCACTGGCTGATCCCGCTCATCAGCGCCCGGCGCACGCTCGGCTGCATCGTCGCCCACGCGCCGGCCTGGGCCGACCTGAGCGACATCCGGCTTGTGGCGGTACTGGCCGCGCAGGCGATCGAGTCGGCCCGCCTGTGGGAGCGCGCCGGCGCGAGCTCGGGCACCCAGGACGTGCTCACCGGCCTCTCCAACCACCGCGGTTTCGAGCGGGCGCTGACCCGCGAGCTGGCCCGGGCGATGCGCGGCGGCGCGCCCGTCTCGGTTGCGATGGTCGACCTGGACGGGTTCCAGGCCGCCAACGAGCAGCGCGGGCATGCCGCCGGCGACGAGCTTCTGCGCACGGCCGCGCGCTGTCTCGCCTCCGGCGTCCGCTCGTACGACAATGTGTCGCGCATCGGGCCGGACGAGTTCGGCCTCGTGCTGCCGGGGATGGAGCCCGAGCCGGCGCGGGCGCTGCTCGAGCGCCTGGCCGCCGCGTTCGCATCGTCGTCGCAGGGGGTGACCGTGTGCGCCGGAGTCGCCGGGTTCCCGGCCGACGGCGACACGCAGGCCGAGCTGGTGCGGCTCGCCACGGGGGCGCTCTACTGGGCGCGCCGCGGCGGCGGCGGCCGCGCCGTCGCCTACGACGCCGGCGTGGTCGAGGCACTGTCCGCCGAGGAGCGCGCGAGCCAGCTCGAGCGCGACACCTATGAGCGCACCATGCGCGCCCTCGAGGCGGCCCGCGGCCATTCGGCCAGCTCCCGCGCCGTGAGCGACTACGCCGGCTACATCGCCGCCGAGGTGGGCCTCTCGCCCGACCGCACCGACCGCGTGCGGCTCGCCGCCTTCCTGTACGACGCCACCACTCCGGGCGGGGACCCGGCCGAGCGGGCCCGGCTGGCCGCAAAGGTGGTCGCAAACGCCCTCGACGCCGAGGCCGCCGAGTGGCTGCTGGCAGCCAACGGCGAGGGCCAGACGCCGCCGATCGAGTCGCGGGTGATCGCCGTCGCATCGGCGTTCGTCGAGGCGGGCGGGCACACCTCGCGCGCCGGCGCCGGCCGGGCCCTGGCCGACCTGTGGCAGCGCCGGGACGAGTTCGATCAGGTGTGCGTGCGGGCACTGGAGACGCTGCTGGCCAATCAGGCCGTCGAGGTCTGAGCTGCTCGTCGACCTGCACAACCACACCGACCACTCGCCCGACTCCAGCAACCGCCTGCGCGACTACGAGCGCGCCCATGCACGCGGCCGTTTCGACATCGTCGCGATCACCGACCACAACACCATCGCCGGGGCGGTCGAATTCCGCGAGCACGCGAGCTTCCCGGTGATCGTGGGCCAGGAGATCGACACCACCGAGGGCGAGCTGATCGGCCTCTATCTCCACGACCCGGTGCCGATCGGCCGAAGCGCGATCGAGACCGCCGAGCTGATCCACGCCCAGGGCGGGCTCGTCTACCTGCAGCACCCGTTCTACCGCCTGGTCGGCGGCCGGCTGCGGCCCGAGGCGCGCGAGGAACTGCGCGGAAGGAAGCTGCTCGACATCGTCGAGGCCCGCAACGGCGGCCCCTGGGCCGCGGCCGGCAACGCCCGTGCGCTCCAGTGGGCGCGGGCGTCCGACCTCCCCCACGCCGCCGCCTCCGACGCCCACGAACCGACGGCAATCGGCAGCTGCCTGTCGGTGGTCGCGGCCGAACACGTCGACGCAGCGTCTCTCCCCGGCCTGCTGCGATCGGCGACCGTGATCGACCGCCGCTCGCCCGCCCCGATCGCGCTCGCACGACACGTCGCCAGCCGGGCGCGAACGGAACTTGCGGTGCGGCTCGGCCGCGCACCGCGGCGGATCCGCTAAACGGCGGCGGGGCGTCGGCCCCAGAGGACGGTGAACGCGGCCGCCGCAAGGACGCAGACGAGGGCGGCGACCCAGATGTCCACCCGCTGGCCGAGGACGTGGTCGGTGGGGTCGATCCGGATCGTCTCGATCCAGAGCCGGCCGAGCGAGTACAGGCCGGCGTACAGGGCGAACACCGTCCCCGGCCGAACCCGGTTTGTGGTGCGGCGCACAAACCACACGAGCACGCCGAGCACCGCGAGATCCCACAGCGCCTCGTACAGGAACGTCGGCTGGAACGCCTCTCCGGGCACGTACGGCGGCAGCGGATGGGCGATCCGGATCGCCCACGGCAGGCTGCTGGGATGGCCGTAGAGCTCCTGGTTCGTGTAGTTGCCGACGCGCCCGATCGCCTGGGCCAGGACGAGGCCGGGAGCGGCGCAGTCGGCCACCGTCCAGAACGGCAGCCGCACGATCCGGCAGCCGAGCGCGGTGCCGAGCATGCCCCCCAGAATCCCCCCGTAGATCCCCAGGCCGCCCCTCCAGATCCAGAACATGTTGGCCGGGATCTGCTGATACGGCGACCAGTCGGTGACGATGTGCTCGATGCGGGCGCCCGCGAATCCGGCCACGACGGCGCAGACGGCGACCGGGAACACCAGCTCGGGATCGAGGCCGCAGGCGCGAAACCGGCGCCGCGTCATCCACACCGCCGCCGCCACGGCCACGGTCAGCAGGAGCCCGTACCAACGCGGCTGGAGCCCGCCGAGATGGAAGACGAAGGGATCTCCCGGGCTGGGTATTGAGAGCAGCACGGACCGCGGACCCTACTGGAGTGACCCGGGCAACCCGGCCCGAACCGTCCGAGCATACTCGACAAATGACCGATCGTTTGCTATCACGTGAATAGAGCCGCAATGCGTGTTCCGCGGCCGCCCCAACCCTTCGGCACCCCCGTGCCGCCATCGATGACAGGTACCCCCGAGCCCTCACCGCAGCCTGGGCTGATTCGCGTGGCGCTGATGCGCGACCAGCCCGGCCTCCGCCAACTCTTCGAGCGATCCGGCATGGTCCAGATCGTCGATTCGGTGCCCGATGTGCTCGTGTGGCAGATCCCGCACGACGCCGCCACCCTGCCCTCCGACCTGCTGGCGGCGCTGGCGGACCCGGCGGCGCCGGGCGTCGTGGCGCTCGCCGACCGCCACCCCATCCGCTGGTTTCAGGAGGCGCTGCGGCTGGGCGTCGACGACGTCCTGTGCCTGCCGCAGACGCCACAGTCGCTGGGCATGGCCGCGGCCAAGGCGCGTGCCGCCCGTTCGCGGCGGACACCGCTCGGCGCCGGCGACGGCGAGGGCGGGCACGTGTTCACCGTCTTCTCCACGAAGGGCGGCTCGGGCCGCAC
>DATCPV010000038.1:0-3243 GCA_036569885.1 Gaiellales bacterium
AGATCATGACGAGCACGCGCGTCGCGTAGGTGTCGATCTTGAACGAGCCGAGGCGCATCAGCACGCTGGCGAGGGTGCCCATTCCCGCGAAGATCAGGAGCTGGAGCGCGAACTTCTGGGAGATCACGTTGCCGAGGGTGCTGCTCGCCGTGTTCAGCGCGACGACGAGCACGCCGAGCAGGGCGATGCCGATCAAGACGCCCCACAGGTACCAGATCTTTCGCTGGGCGCCCAGCTGCTCGCGGTAGGTCGCCTGCGCCGACGTCACGAGCCGCTTCGCCTCGTCGTGCAGGCCGGCCTGCAGCGACTCGGCGGCGATTCGGAGCTTGCTCTCGACGGAGTTGTACCCGGCCCACCGGCACCGGCCGATGAACGCGAGGTCGGTGTACGCCTGCCGGTGGATGGTCCTGATCTCTGCCACCAGCGCCTTGTCCTCTCGTGTCGCGGTCGGGGGCAGCGGGACCACGAGCCACCCGTCCCTGACGCTCGGCGCTTCGACGGTCGGTGCCTCAACCGGTGCCCGAGCGGATACGACCGAGGGCGTCTCGACCCCGTCGCCGTTGTGGTCTGCGACCTGCCTGGCACGGGTCCTCTCAGCCATGGGACCATCCTTCCTGCCACCCACCCGTGGCGCATTCGGCTCTGCCGTAAGCCGGACGAGCATGTTACACGTGGCACAAATCCGCGTCAAGGCGCGGCGAGCTGCACCACCTCGCGCCGAAACGGCGGCAGCGTATCGTCGCCGGGCGGGGCGTCGAGCTCCTCGGCGTAGCGGCGGCCGTCCCAGACCGCCGCCGCGATCGTGCCCGGGCTGAGAGCGTCTCCGAGCACCCGCACGATCGGGCCCTCGCCGGACGTCTCGACGAGCCCCTCGAGGCCCTGCGCCAGCCCGTCCAGCGGGAGCCGGCCCGTCACGAGCAGCACCGCGTCGGCCGGGTGTTCGCACTCGCCGCCGGTGAACACGCACGCGCTCGTCGCGTGGCCCGCGCCGGCCGACACGAGCGCCCGCGAGACAACCACCTCCACGCCCAGCTCCAGCAGCCCGCGCTGGGTCCGCGTCTGCTCCATCGTGTTGACCGTCCAGGCCGAGGCCAGCGACTCCGGGGTGACGAGCGTGACGTGACGCCCCTCCCGCGCGAGCACCTCGGCGAGCACGCCGCCCATGTAGTAGTGGTCGTCGTCGTAGATGACGACCCGGTCGCCATCGGGTCGTGCGCCGGTCAGCAGGTCGTCGGGCGTCAGCACCTGCACGCCCGTACCGATCTCGACCGGCCGGGTGTGCCAGCGGCCGACGCCGTCGCCGCGCCATCGCGAGCCGGTCGCAACGGCGATGTGGTCGAAGCCATATGAGAAGGCCTCCTCGGCGGTGAGTGGGCTCCCGAGCCCGACCTCGACGTTGGGGAGCCGCGCGAGCTGGCTGCGCCGGTAGTCGACGACGCGGATCCAGGCGGCCAGTCCCGGCAGGCGAGCCTCGACCGTGACCCGGCCGCCGAGGTCGGCGCCGGCCTCGGCGAGCACGACCTCGTAGCCGCGCCTGCCGAGCATCACGGCCGCCTCGAGCCCGGCCGGCCCGGCGCCGACCACCAGCACGCGCGCGGCGGACGCCTTCGGCCGGATCCGCTCGGGGTGCCAGCCGCGCCGCCACTCCTCGCCCATGCTCGGGTTCTGGGTGCAGCGGATGGGCGTCATGGTCGAGTCGCCCGTCACGCAGATGTTGCACCCGATGCACTCGCGGATGTCGTCCCAGCGCCCCTCCTCGATCTTCCTGGGCAGGAACGGGTCGGCGATCGACGGCCGCGCCGCCCCGATCAGGTCGAGCACCCCGTCGCGCACCATCCGCACCATCGTGTCGGCGGAGGTGAACCGGCCCACGCCGACCACGGGCTTGGTGGTGAGAGCCTTCAGCCCGCGCACGTACTTCTCCTGCGCCCCCTCGGCGGCGAACCGAGAGGTGATCGAGTCGAAGTCCCACTCGCCGACCATGAAGTCCCACACGTCGGGGAGCTCGCCGACGATGCCGAGCACCGCCTCGATCTCGCCCCGGTCGATCCCGTGGTCGCCCAGCTGCTCGTCCACGCAGATTCGGCAGGCGACCGCCGCGCGCCCGTCCACCAACTCGACCGTGTCCTCGAGGATCTCGCGCAGGAGCCGCGCCCGGTTCTCGATGCTGCCCCCGTACTCGTCGGTGCGGTCGTTGTAGCGGCGCGAGAGAAAGTGCTGGAGTGTCGTCAGGCCGTGCGCGGCGTACACGTAGACCAGGTCGTACCCCGCCCGCAGGGAGCGCTCGACCGCGGCCCGGTGCCAGCGCCGCAGGTCCGAGATGTCGCGCTTGCCCATCCGCCGCGCCTGCACCGGATCGGTGGTCTGCACAGGCAGGTGGGACGGCCCCATCGGCGGCTGGCGGACATAGAGGTTGGCGGCCGTCATCCCGCTGTGGACGAGCTCGATCCCGGCCAGCGACCCGTGTTCGTGCACCTTCTCGACCAGCCGTTCGTGCATCGGGATATCGGCGTCGTCCCAGATCCGGCCCTCGACGTACCCGGCGACGTCGGTGGAGTGGTGGAGCTCGACCTCCTCGGTGCACACCACCGCCCAGCCGCCCTCGGCCTTGACGCCGCGCATCTCGGCGTGGGCGCTCGGGTGCTGATGGCCCATGCCGTTGCAGTGCGGCACCTGGAAGAACCGGTTGCGGGCGGTGACCGGCCCCATGGGCACCGGCTCGAAGAGCACGTCGTAACGGGGGTCGCGCATTCGGCGTCAGGCGGCGCTCGGGCGCAGCGAGCCCGCCGGCCGCTCCTTGCGCGGGTCGACGAACGGGATCGCGGCGGTGCGCCCCGACACGGGCCCGTGCTCCGACTCGACGTCGATGCGGTTTCCGGGATCGGCCAAGGCGATCGGCACCCGCACGTAGCCGATGTTCCGGCCGAGTCCCGGCGACCAGACGGCGTTCGTCACGCGCGCCACCTGCCGGCCCTCGTGGCTCGCCGGCCAGCTGGTCGTGATGCCGGGGAACGGCTCGTCGTGGTCGAACTCGATCCCGACCAGCCTGTGCTCGACGCCGTCGCGCCGGACGCGCTCGAGGGCCGCCTTGCCGATGTAGTCCTGCGGCTGGTCTTCGACGAGGCGCTCGAGCCCCATGACGTGGAACGGCGTGTCGGCGAGCGTCATGTCGGAGCCCCAGTTGAAGATGCCCGCCTCGACGCGGCGGGCCTCGTTGGGCGCGATCGGGCGGATATCGAACTC
>DATCPV010000039.1:0-7903 GCA_036569885.1 Gaiellales bacterium
GAGTTGTAGACGCTCACGCTGCGGTCGAACTTGGCGTAGTGGTCGCGCAGGTCGATGTGGTGGCTCACGAGCGCCCCGGGCACCCCGGTGTGGTGCGCCTCGGCCAGCAGGGCGCTGATCACCTCGGCGGGCACGTGCTCGAACACGTTGTTGGTCACGAAGAGCTGGGCCGACCGGGCGTCGAGGCCCGACCGGGTCGCGTCGCCGACGTGGTAGGTGATGCCCATCTCGGCGAGCAGCGGATGCAGGCCGATCGCCGGGCCGGCCGCGATCTCGCGCAGGCGCTCGAGCCGGTCGGGCAGCGTCCACGGGCACTCGCGCTCGAGCGCTCCGGAGTCGGCGGCTGCGACGATCTGGTGCAGCAGGTCGACCGTGCGGGCGGCGTTCGCGAGCTGGGCGATGTCGTAGGTGTGCACCGCGGCGGCTCCGGCCAGGTAGAGGCCCACAGGCAACAGGGGCACGAAGCCGGTGCCGACCTCGACGACGGTGGTCTCCTCGAGCGGCTGCTCCCCGAACCGGCGCTGGTGCTCGACGTGCCGCCCGCCCACCCGCACGAGCCGTGCGACCACCCGTTCGGGCGTCATCACCACCGAGCCGGTTCCGTAGCGCTGCAGCAGACCGTTCACCGCAACGCTTCCGGGAAGCACCGAGATCGCATTCTGCAGGGCGGACTTCGCCAGCCAGCGCACCCGGCGATGGTACTCACTCTGCGATCATGCCGGACATGGACGACGACGCCGAAACCGTGCCCGGCCTGGCAGACGTGCTCGCCGCTCGGCGCCGGATCGAGCCGCATCTGCCGCGCACAGCCTTCCGCCGCTACCCGCGGCTGGCCGACCTCGTCGGCACCGACGTCTGGGTCAAGCACGAGAACCACCACCCGACCGCCGCGTTCAAGGTCCGCGGCGGGATCAACCTCGTCTCGCAGCTCGACCCGGTCGAGCGCGAGCGCGGCCTGATCACGGCGTCGACCGGCAACCACGG
The DNA here is from genome assembly GCA_036569885.1 of Gaiellales bacterium. GTDB lineage: Bacteria > Actinomycetota > Thermoleophilia > Gaiellales > JAICJC01 > JAICJC01. The sequence goes on from DATCPV010000039.1 coordinate 985, forward strand.
CCAGTCGATCGCGTATGCCGCCCGCCTCTTCGGCGTCCCGGCGACCATCTGCGTTCCCGAGGGCGCAAACCCGCTCAAGCTGGCCGCGATCCGGGCGCACGGCGCAACCATCGTCGTCCACGGGCGTGACTTCGACGTCGCCCGCGAGGAGTGCGAGCGGATCGCAAGCCGCGACGGCCTGCGCTACGTCCACTCCGGCAACGAGCCGCACCTGATCGCCGGCGTCGGCACGGCGACGCTCGAGATGCTCGAGGACGAGCCGGAGCTCGACGTGATCGTCGTCCCGATCGGGGGCGGCAGCGGCGCCGCCGGCGCATGCATCGTCGCCAAGGCGATCCGGCCCGAGATCACCGTCATCGGCGTCCAGTCGAGCGCCGCGCCGGCCGCGCAGCGCTCGTGGAGCGGGCGGGAGCTGGTGGAGGATCGGATGGAGACGTTCGCCGAGGGGCTCGCGACCCGAGTTGCGTTCGAGCTGCCGCAGCGCATCCTGTGGCAGCACCTCGATGACTTCGTGCTCGTCGGCGAGGACGACCTGCGGGCGGCGACGGTACGGATGATTGCCGCCACCAGCAACCTGGTCGAGCCGGCGGGAGCCGCGGCGCTCGCGGGCGCACTGGCCCTGCGCGAGCGGCTGGCGGGAAAGCGGGTCGCGCTCGTCTGCAGCGGCGGCAACATCAGCCCGGCACAGCTGCGCGACGTGCTGGCAACCGACGCCGGCCGGGCGGCGGCCGAGGACGGGGCGTGACCGAAGGCGAGAGTCGCGACCTGCCGGTGCACTCGTTCGCATCGCGCGCCGAGTGGGCCGAGTGGCTCGAGCGGGAGCACGGCTCGTCTCCGGGGGTGTGGCTTGCCATCGCCCGGAAGGACTCGGGATCCGAGTCGGTCTCCTACGCAGACGCGCTCGACATCGCCCTCTGTTACGGCTGGATCGACGGGCGCAAGGACAGGCTCGACGAGCGCACCTGGCTGCAGCGGTTCACCCCTCGGCGGCCGCGCAGCCGCTGGTCGAAGCGAAACCGCGGCCTTGCCGAGGAGCTGATCACGCGCGGCGAGATGGCGCCGGCGGGCATGCGCGAGATCGAGCGCGCCCGCGCCGACGGCCGCTGGGGCGCGGCGTATGACTCCCACACCACGGCGACCGTGCCGCCCGATCTCCTGGCCGAGCTGGAGCGCAACGACGCCGCGCGGGAGTTCTTCGCGACGCTCGACAGCAACAACCGCTACGCGATCCTGTACCGGATCCAGGAGGCGCGCCGGCCCGAGACGCGCGCCCGCCGGATCGCGAAGTACGTCGCCATGCTGAGCGCGGGCGAGAAGATCCACCCCTGACGCCGGTGCCGATTCGTCACACCGCGTAGATCGACCCGCGCCGCTCGATCACATGCTTGGCCGGGAGCGGCGTTGCGGCCGGCCCGCGCAGCACGGCCCCGGTGTTGGGATCGAACTCGGACCCATGGCAGGGGCAGGCGATGACTCCCGACTGGAACCCGACCGTGCAGCCGGTATGCGTGCAGATCGCGCTGAACGCCGACAGCGAGCCGCTCTGGTGGCGGATGACGATGTCGGGATTGCCGTCGGACGGGTCCTTGTAGATCGCCGCCGAGTCGGCCGGAAGCTGTGAGGACGATCCCACTCTGACCGCACCGGCGGGCAGCTGCGGACCGGTCGTCGGCGTCGATTTGGGCGTGGTCGTCGTGGCCGAGGTATGGTGCCGGGGCGAGGTCCCCAGCGAGGCCGCCGTCCGGTTGGCGGCGACCGGCCCCTTTCGCAACGTGGCGACCGCGGCGATCACGACCGTGGTCGCGCCGGTGACCGCAAGCGCACGCGAGAGGACCTCCCGCCGGGTCTGGGGATCCAGATCGGGTGGGACGACCGCCGGCTGGTCGGCGGATCCGACGAGCACAAGGGGCAGCCAGGCGAAGCAGTAGACGATGTCGGGGCCCAGGAAGTAGGGGGTGGTGGTCCAGCTCGCGGTCAGAAACAGCACCAGGTTCAGGGCCAGGCCGGCCGCGGCCGCCGCCCGCGTGAGCACGCCTGCCAGGGTGAGCAGGCCGATCACGATCTCGGCCAGGGCGACGCCGACGCCCGCGACTCGCGGTTGCGGAATCGCGAACCAGCGCAGCAGGAACCCTCCCGGCGTTCCGTTCGCAAACGCGTGCAGCTGCGTGCCGATGTAGGTGTCCGACCCCGGGTGAAGGAACCCGGGGTCGGACAGCTTCTGGTAGCCGGCGTACGTGAACGTCACACCCAGGAACAGCCGCACCGGAAGGAGGGCCAGCCCAGGGGTGATGCGCGGCGATGCGGGGCGCGGCATCGCGCCACCGTAGACGAGGAGGCTTAACGTCGATTGGCCGTTGGCTGTGAATCTGGTAAAAGTCGGGCCGTTGGAGCGAGAGCTGTCAGCGCAGGACGTGCGGCTGCTGGACGCCTACTGGCGGGCCGCGAACTACCTGTCGGTCGGGCAGATCTATCTGCTCGAAAACGCGCTCCTGCGGGAGCCACTCCTGCGCGAGCACGTGAAGCCCCGCCTGCTCGGGCACTTCGGCACCGCGCCCGGGCTCAACCTGATCTATGCCCACCTGAACCGGGCGATCATCCAGCGCGACATGAACGTCATCTACGTCACCGGCCCGGGGCACGGCGGGCCGGCGCTGGTCGCAAACGCCTACCTCGAAGGCACCTACAGCGAGGTCTACCCGCACGTCTCGCGCGACGCCACGGGCGTGAACGCCCTGTTCCGGCAGTTCTCGTTCCCGGGTGGGATCCCGAGCCATGTTGCGCCCGAGACGCCGGGGTCGATCCACGAGGGCGGCGAGCTCGGCTACGCCCTCTCCCACGCGTTTGGCGCCGCGTTCGACAACCCCGACCTCCTGGTCGCGTGCGTTGTCGGCGACGGCGAGGCCGAGACCGGGCCGCTCGCGACCGGCTGGCACGGCAACAAGTTCCTGAACGCGCGCACCGACGGCGCTGTCCTACCGATCCTCCACCTGAACGGCTACAAGATCGCCAACCCGACGGTGCTCGCCCGCATCCCGCCCGACGAGCTGAGCGCCCTGCTGCGCGGCAACGGCTGGGATCCGCTGTGGGTCGAGATCGAGATCGGAGACGATCACGAGGAGGCCCACCGCAGCTTCGCCGCGGTGCTCGACCAGGCGCTCGACGGGATCGCCGGCTTCCAGCAGGCCGCGCGGGCCGGCGGCGCCGAGGGCCGGCCGGCCTGGCCGATGATCGTGCTCCGAAGCCCCAAGGGCTGGACGGGGCCCGCCCGGGTCGACGGTCTGCCGGTCGAGGGCACGTGGCGCGCCCACCAGGTGCCGCTCGCAAATGTCCGCGAGAACCCCGAGCATCTGCACGCGCTCGAGCAGTGGATGCGCAGCTACCGGCCCGAGGAGCTCTTCGACGAGCACGGTGCCCTCGTCGCCGACCTCGACCGCCTGGCGCCGCGGGGCGAGCGCCGGATGAGCGCGAGCCCCCACACCAACGGCGGGCTCCTCCTGCGCGACCTCGAGCTGCCCGACTTCCGCAGCTACGCCGTCGACGTTCCCGCACCCGGCGTGACCACGGGTGAGGCCACGCGCGTGCTGGGCGGCTTTCTGCGCGATGTGATCGAGCGCAACCCCGAGACGTTCCGCCTGTTCGGTCCCGACGAGACCGCCTCCAACCGGCTCGCGGACGTCTTCGACGTCACCACCCGGGCCTGGGATGCCGAGGTGCACGAGGGCGACGACCATCTCAGCCCCGCCGGCCGGGTGATGGAGGTGCTGTCCGAGCACCAGTGCCAGGGCTGGCTCGAGGGCTACCTGCTGACCGGGCGCCACGGCCTCTTCAACTGCTACGAGGCCTTCATCCACATCGTCGACTCGATGTTCAACCAGCACGCGAAGTGGCTCAAGGTGAGCCGCGAGATCCCGTGGCGACGGCCGATCGCCTCGCTCAACTACCTGCTCAGCTCCCACGTCTGGCGGCAGGATCACAACGGCTTCTCCCACCAGGATCCCGGCTTCATCGACCACGTCGTCAACAAGAAGGCCGAGATCATCCGGGTCTACCTGCCGCCGGACGCCAACACGCTGCTGTCGGTGGCCGACCACTGCCTGCGCAGCCGCGACTACGTGAACGTGATCGTTGCCGGCAAGCAGCCCGCGCTGAACTACCTCTCGATGGACGACGCGATCGTCCACTGCACCCGCGGAGTCGGCGTCTGGCCGTGGGCGTCGAACGCCGCCGACACCGAGCCGGATGTGGTGCTCGCCTGCTGCGGCGACGTGCCCACACTCGAGACGCTGGCCGCTGCGGCCCTGCTGCGCGAGCGCCTGCCGGATCTGCGTGTGCGGGTCGTGAACGTAGTCGACCTCATGCGCCTCGAGCCCGAGTCGGAGCACCCACACGGGCTCTCCGATCGAGAGTTCGACACCCTCTTCACCACCGACCGGCCGGTGATCTTCGCCTACCACGGCTATCCGCTGCTCATCCACCGCCTGACGTACCGGCGCACGAACCACCGCAACCTGCACGTGCGCGGCTACAAGGAGGAGGGCACTACCACGACGCCCTTCGACATGGTGATGCTGAACGACCTCGACCGCTTCCACCTGGTCATGGACGTGATCGACCGCGTGCCGGGCCTGGGTGCGCGCGCGGCCGACCTCCGCCAGGAGATGGTCGACACCCGTCTCCGCTCCCGGGCGTGGACGCGGGAGCACGGCGACGATCCGGCCGAGATCAGCGGCTGGAAGTGGCCGTACTGACGGCGTGGGCGCGATCCTCGTCCTCAACGCCGGCTCGACCAGCCTGAAGCTGCACGTCGTCTCCACGGACACGGACTCCGAGCGGCTGCGCTCACTGGACGATGTCGACCCGGCAGCCGTCGAGGCGGTCGCCCACCGCATCGTCCACGGCGGCGACCGGTTCCCGGGCCCAGTGCTGGTGGACGACCACGTGCGGGCCGACCTCGAGCAGCTGGAGTCGCTCGCTCCGCTGCACAACACCTTCGCCATAAAGGAGCTCGACGAGGCCCGGCGGCGCTTCCCCAGCCTCCTCCACGTGGCCGTCTTCGACACCACCTTTCACGCCACCATCCCGGCCGCGGCCGCGACCTACGCGGTGCCGCGCCGCTGGCGTGAGGAGTGGGGAGTGCGGCGGTACGGGTTCCACGGTCTCTCGGTCGCGTGGTCGGCGCAGCGCGCGCCGCAGGTGGTCGGCCGTGCCCAGTCGCCGCTCCGCCAGGTGGTGTGTCACCTGGGCGGCGGCAGCTCGGTGACCGCCGTCGTCGACGGACGCTCGGTCGACACCACGATGGGGTTCACGCCGCTCGAGGGCGTTCCGATGGCAACCCGTTCGGGGTCGGTCGATCCCGGAGCGCTGGTCGCCGTGCTGCGCCGGTCGGGCATGGACGCCGACGCGCTCGACCATGCGCTGAACGAGGAATCGGGCATGCGCGGCCTGGCGGGCGGAGACGGGCTCATGCTCGAGCTCGAGCGGCACGCGGCCGCCGGCGATGCCGCTGCGGAGCTCGCCGTGGACGTGTTCGTCCACCGGCTCGCAGGCGCCGTCGCCGCCATGGCCGCCGCCGCGGGCGGCATCGACGTGCTCGTGTTCACCGCCGGGATCGGCGAGCGCTCAGAGCACGTGCGCGAGCGCGTCTGCGAGCGCCTTGCCTTCCTCGGGATCGTCATCGACACGCGGCGGAATGCCGCCGCCGAGCCCGACTGCGATGTCGCCGCGACAGACTCGGCCGTTCGCGTCGCCGTCATCCGCGCCCGCGAGGAGCTCGTCGCCGCGCGCGCGGCCCGGGCCGTTCTCGGCGCTCGCCCCGCCTGAACGGCTCGCGGTCTTCCCACGCGGCGTGCGGAGTCTCCGCAACGGAGGTTCAGCGCTGTCCCCGATGCCCCAAACGCCGCCCCGAACGATAGTCAGTCCAGAAGTTGAACCCACCATCTCGAAGGAGGTGGGAGCATGTCGGCTCCCCTCGCACACAAGGAACGCGCCTTTCGCGGCGCACTCGGTCTTTTTCTCGCGTTCGTCGCGTACAACGTCGGCCTGACCGGCGGCGGAACCGAGCCGACGGTGCTCGCGTGGGGCGCCGCTGTCCTCGCTGTCGTTGCAATCGTGACCGCAATCGCCGGCGCCGCAGGCCCGCTGGGCAAGATTGGCCTCGACGCGAACTGGTCGGTCGGCTATCTGGCGGCCCGCCTGTATGTCGGCTGGGAGTTCCTCGACGCCGGCTGGCTCAAGGCCACCAGCGGCTGGTACACCCACCACGCCGGCGCGGGTGAGGTCCAGGGCATCCTGGGCGGTGCCATCGCACAGTCGAAGGCATCCGCGAAGGATCCGTTCCCGCCGGTCTCGCACTGGTTCGCCTACCTGGCCGACCACGTGTTCATCCCGCACGCCCACCTGATCAGCTACCTGGTCGTGACGGGTGAGATGGCGGTCGGCGTCGGCCTGATCCTGGGGCTGTTCCTGCGGCTGTCCGCCTTCTTCGGCATCACCCTGAACGCGCTCTTCCTGTTCGCGGGTGCCCTGGGCGCCGGCCTCAACCCCGAGATGGTCATTCTCGGCTTCGTCGTGATGACGGGCGCCTCGGCGGCGGTGTACGCCGCATCCGTCGATCGCTACGCCCTGAAGGCGATGCGGGCCATGCGCCGCCCGGGCGTTTCGCCCACCGGGCAGCACGCGCCGGCGCACTAGCACCGGCTTCACGGGCCCCGGCGGAGTTCGCCCTCCGCCGGGGCCCTTGCGCGTGGTCCGTACACTTGCGGGATGGGCCTCTCGTCCAAGCTCGGGCTTCCGCAGCTGACCGACCGTGTCGCGGCGGGCACCGATCGCGCCATCCGCACGGTGGTGGAGCGCCGCGGCCCGGCGATCGCGGCGACCGGGGATCGTCTCGCCGCCGCCCACCCGGGCGCCGATCCCGCGC
>DATCPV010000040.1:0-2205 GCA_036569885.1 Gaiellales bacterium
GCTGCCTACGGTGGTTTCCTGGACAGCGGCGTGGACCCCGGGTCCATCGCGATCGTCGGCGAGTCGGCGGGCGGTGGTCTGGCGGTGGCATTGCTCAACGTTCCGCCGCGCAAGCGTCACCCCGACAAGTCCGCCGATCGCGCGCAGCAGTGGGCGACGGTTCAGCCGCGGCTACGAACGACGCTCGAGGGGTACATCGAGCAGACACGCCTCTCGTTGCGGCCCGCGACGATGGTCCGCGTCGAGGCGGTCCTGCGCGAGTTCGCCGTCTGGCTGACCGCGGACGCACCCGAGGTCGCTGCGGTCAGGAATCTTCAGCGGGCTCACATCGAGCGCTACAAGCGTCACCTCGCGCAGAGGCCATCGGTCCGTGGCGGCGGGCGGCTCTCGACCATCGGCCTGGCCGAGCAGCTCGGCACGCTCCGTGTCTGCCTGGAACGACTGAGCGAGTGGGATGGCGAGGACGCCCCGGCGCGCGTGCGGATGTTCGCCGGTGATATCCCCCGCCGCGATCAGCCGCTCCCCCGGTTCATCGACGACGCCGACGAGGTCGAAGGCGTCCAAGGGATCGACGAGAAACAGCTCGAACGAGTCCGCGCCGATCTGTCCGAATATGGACAGGTCGGCGTCGGCTGGGCAGACCCTGGGAAAGAGCGAGCCGAGCCTGTAACGTTGCGGCCTCGATGAGCGAGACCGACCCGACCGGCGCCGCGCCGGCCCGCCCCCCCGTCGCCGGCGAGAGCGACGTCACCTTCCCGCGCCTGACCGAGGCGCAGATGGCGACGATTGAAGCCGCCGGGCGGCGCGAGCAGGTGAGCGCCGGGCAGATCCTCTTCTCCCCGGGCGACCTCGACCTCGACCTGATCGTCGTCGCCAGTGGCTGCGTCGAGATCATCGACGCCTACGGCACTCCCGGTGAGCGTGTCATCGTCAGCTACGGCCCGCGCCAGTTCGCCGGCGAGCTGAACCTGATCACTCTCGAACCGACGCTGCTGACCGCGCGCGTCGCGGCCGCGGGCGAGGCGATCTTCGTCAGCCGCGAGGCGCTACGCGCCGTCATCTCCCACGACACCCGGCTTGGCGACATGATCATGAACGCCCTGGTCAGCCGGCGGGCGATCGTCATCGAAGCCGAAAGCGGTGCCCGGCTGATCGGCCACGGCGGCGACCCGGGGACGCGCGAGCTGCGCGAGTTCCTCACCCGCAACCGGGTGTCGCACCGCTTCATCGACCTCGACGGCTCCGACCTGACGGCGCCGACGCCCGACGGTCGGCCGCTCGCCGAGGACGACCTGCCGCTGCTGATCGGCGGCGACAAGATCCTGCGCGCGCCGACGATCCTCGAGGCGGCGACCGCGCTCAATCTGCGCGCCCCCAACAAGACGGCGAAAAAAGCCTGGGACACGCTGATCGTCGGCGGTGGCCCGGGCGGCCTCGGCGCCGCCGTCTACGCGGCGACGGAGGGGCTCTCGACGATGATGATCGACTCGACCGCGCTCGGCGGGCAGGCGAGCACCTCGTCGCGGATCGAGAACTACCTCGGCTTCCCGGCCGGCATCTCCGGCTCCGAGCTGGCCGAGCGGGCGATCGCACAGGCGCGCCGCTTCGGCCTGCGCACCGCGGTCCCCGAGCGCGCCCTCAGCCTCCGCCACGAAGACGGCCGCTACGTCGTCGCCCTCGACAGCGGCGACGAACTGGCGGCGCGAACCGTCGTCCTCGCCACCGGCGCCAGCTACCGCCAGCTGCCGGTCGACGGCTGCGCCGAGCTGAACGGCGCGGGGGTCTTCTACGCGGCGACGCTGGTCGAGGCGCGGATGTGCGGGAGCGGGGCGGTGGCGGTGGTCGGCGGCGGCAACTCGGCCGGCCAGGCGTCGATCTTCCTCTCCGGCACCGCCGAAAAGGTCTTCCTGCTGCTGCGCGGCGGCGACCTCGGCGCCTCGATGTCGCAGTACCTGGTCGACAAGATCGAAGCGATCGAGAACATCGAGGTGCTGCTCCACACCGAGGTGCGCGAGATCCACGGCGACGCCGTCCTCGCCGGGCTGACGGTGGAGGACAAGCGCGCCGGCGAGCGCCGTGACTTCGACGTCGGCGGCCTCTTCATCTTCATCGGCGCCGACCCCTGCACCGAGTGGCTCGACGGCCAGCTGGCCAAGGACGACGACGGCTTCCTGCTCACCGGCGGCGAACTCGACGTCACCCACC
>DATCPV010000041.1:0-3504 GCA_036569885.1 Gaiellales bacterium
CCTGATGCGCGGCGCGGGATCGATGCGGCCTGCGCGATGCTCCGCATCGGCGGCGCCGGCCACTCGGCCGTGATCCACTCGCGCGACCCGCGCACGATCATGGCCTACGGCGCGGCGGTGCGGGTGCTGCGGGTGGCGGTCAACGTCGGCGGCAGCACCGGCTCGGCCGGCCTCGACACCAACCTGGCCCCCACGATGACCATCGGCACGGGGTTCTTCGGCCGCTCGTCGCTGGGCGAGAACCTCGAGCCGCGCCACCTGATCAACATGACCCGGGTCGCGTATGCAAGCGACCCCTCCGAGCCGTTCGGCGACTTCACCGGCCTCGAGCCGTGGAGCGCCGCGCCCGATGCCGAGCCGGTCGCAGCGGCCCTCCCGGCCGCGGGTGTGCAGGAGGCGCGCGACGAGATCCGCCGGATCGTGCTCGAAGAGCTGCGAGAGCTGGTGAAAGGATGATGGCGGAGCTCAGATCGTTCATCTTCATCGACCAGCTGCAGCCGCAGACCATGTGCTATCTGGGCACGTGGATCCGCGGCCGGCTGCCGCGCACCAACATGGCGGCTCAGATCATCGAGATCGCCCCGGGCCTCGACATCGAGCCGCTGACCGACGTTGCGCTCAAGTCCACCGACGTGCAGGCCGGCATCCTGATCGTCGAGCGCCAGTTCGGCTACCTCGAGATCCACTCCCGCTCGACCGCCGCCGTGCAGGCGGCGAGCACCGCGGTGCTGGCGGAGCTCGGAGCCACCCCCGGGGATGCCACCCGGCCGCAGATCCTGGCGTCCGAGCTGATCTCCCGCATCGACCACCAGCATGCCTTCCTGATCAACCGCAACAAGCTGGGCTCGATGGCGCTGCCCGGCGAGACGCTCTTCGTGCTCGAGATGCAGCCGGCGTCCTACGCGATCCTGGCCACCAACGAGGCCGAGAAGGCCGCCCGCATCAAGGTGGTCGACTACCGCATGATCGGCGCCACCGGCCGTGTCTACCTGTCCGGCATGGAGGCCGACGTGCGCACGGCCGCCGACGCGGCCGTCGCGGCCCTGGGAGGTGCGGTGTGAGCGCCGGCGACGAGGCGGACGTGCTGCGAAGCGTCACGCGCGAGGTGCTGGCCGAGCTCCTGCCCGGCCTGCTCGAGGAGGCCCTGACCGCACAGCCTGCGGGCAACGGCAACGGCCATCACCGGGCCGGGGACGAGCCCATGGCCGCGGAGCGACCGCAGCCGGCCGTTCCGCAGGTGCCCGCCCCCCCGGTGGCGGCCGTGCACCGCCCGTCCGGCTGGCGCCCGCCCCCGGAGTCCGAGACGACCGCCCGGCCGCCACAGGCGCCCGTGGCGGCGGCGGTCGCTCCGAAGGTGCCGGCGGATGCGACGATCGAGCGCGTCGACCTGCGCACCGACGCCGACCTGGACGCCTTCGTGCGCTCGCTCGTGCGCAGGCTCGAGAACCCGCGCGACCGGATGGCGATCCGCTCGGGCAAGCTGCGGTTTCGCCTGGGCGCGATCGGGACGGGTGCCGGCGCCGCGCCCGCGGCCGGGCCGGCGATGCGCATCGAGCGGGGGGCGGTGACCGAGCGGACCGTGCGCGACGCGGCCGCGGCCGGAGCCCGCCTGGTGCTGGCACCACGGGCCGTGCTCACGCCGATGGCGCGCGACCGCGCCCGCAGCCTTGGAGTCGAGATCGAGAAGGAGCGGCCATGCTGAGAGCGACCGTGACCGGAGCCGTATGGGCGACCAGGCGGATCGAGAAGATCCCCAACGGCGCCTTCCTCGAGGTGGAGATCGACGGCGGGACCAGGATGGTCGCCTTCGACGTGCTCGGCAGCGGCATCGGCGAGCGCGTCCTGGTTGCGACCGGATCGGTTGCATCCGGCTGGTTCGGCGAAGACCATCCCCCCATCGACGCGCTCATCATCGGATCCATCGACGACCCGCCCGCGGCCGCCTAGGCCGGGCTCAAGCGCTCCCGCCGCCGGCGAGGGCACAAACCAGGAGGAATCATGTCCAACCACGCAATCGGGATGATCGAGACCAAGGGCTACGTCGCGGCGCTCGCCGCGGCCGATGCCATGGTCAAGGCCGCCAATGTCACGATCGTCGCCCGCGAGCAGGTCGGCGACGGGCTCGTGTCCGTGGTCATCCAGGGCGATGTCGGTGCGGTGAAGGCCGCCACGGAGGCGGGTGCCGAGACCGCCTCGAGCGTCGGCGACCTGGTGTCGGTGCACGTCATCCCGCGCCCGCACGCCGAGCTCGACAAGCACTTCGTGCACGAGAGCTAGCGGCGGCGACGATGAATGCGGCGCATAGTCCCGTGCAGCTGCGGGTGTACCTGCCGATCCCGAAGCTCGAGCGGCAGTTCGCGGCGTACCTCGGGACGCCCACCCGGGCCCGTGGCTACCCGCCGATCGAGGGCGATAACGCCCTGATCGTCGAGGTGTCGCCGGCGCTCGCGATCGAGCGGGTCACCGACCTCGCGCTGCGGTCGGTGCCCGAGATCGAGCCGGGCATCCTGTACGTCGAGCGCCAGTTCGGGGTGCTCGAGGTGCACCACCGCGACCAGGCGCTGGTCGACCGGGCCGGTGCCGCCATTCTCGAGGGCATCGGCGCGACGCCCGCCGACGCCCTGCGGCCGCGTATCCTCTACGCCGACGTGATCGCAGACATCACCGACCAGCACGCGGTGATCATCAACCGCAACCGGGAGGCCTCGATGGTGCTCCCCGGCGAGACGCTGCTCGTGTACGAGGTGGTGCCGGCCCTGCACGCGGCGGTCGCCGCCAATGTCGCCGAGCGGGCGGCCCCCGATGCGACGCTTGTGACCGTGTCGATGATCGGCGCGGCCGGGCGCATCTACCTGAGCGGTGCGAAGGCCAGCGTCGAGCGGGCCCGCGACGAGATCACGCGGGTGCTCGAGTCCGTGGAGGGCCGTGAGCACTGATCAGGCGGCGATCGACCGCCTGGCGGCGGCGGCCCTCGGCTGCTACGACCTCGACCCCGCATCGTCGGTGCGGCTGATCAACGTGTCCGAGAACTGGACGTACCGGATGGAGGAGCCCGGGGGCCGCGCCTTCGCGTTACGCGTGCACCGGCCGACCTACCACACGGCCGCCGAGATCGCCTCGGAGCTCGAGTGGATCGATGCGCTGCGCGAGGACGGCGTCGTCGAGACCGCGGTGGCCGTCGCCGGCAGGGACGGAAACCGCGTCTGCCAGGTGCGGACGGACGAGCTGGGTGAGCGCAACGTCGTCCTGTTCGAATGGCTTGCGGGTGAGATGCCCGACGCCGACGCCCACGACCTGCGGCCGGGTTTCCACACGCTCGGCGCCGTGTCGGCGCGTATGCATGGCCACTCCCGCGGGTGGACGCCGCCCGCCGGGTTCGCCCGCTTCCGGTGGGACTACTCGACCACGCTCGGCGCCGACGGCCATTGGGGCCCGTGGCAGGACGGGCTCGGGATGGGAGCCGACGAGCTCGCGCTGCTCGGACGGCTCGACGCCACGATCCGG
>DATCPV010000042.1:0-4706 GCA_036569885.1 Gaiellales bacterium
ACCTTCTGGTACGTCGAGGCGCTCGCCCGGGCGGGTAACACCGAGGACGCCCGGCTCGCGTTCGAGAAGATGCTCACCTACGCCAACCACCTCGGCCTCTACTCCGAGGAGATCGGTCCTTCCGGTGAGGCGCTCGGGAACTTCCCCCAGGCGTTCACCCACCTCGCCCTGATCAGCGCCGCGGTCAACCTCGACCGCCGACTCGACTAGAGATAAAAACCAGTTCTCGCCGTTTGGCCCACAGGGCTTGCCGTAGGCGCGGCCTGGGCCGATGCGTGATGTTCGCGGCAATAGATACGATATCCGGTTGGGATGATTGGTCGTGCCCGAATCGTGGTCGGTGTCGCGGTCGCGGTCGTCGCGCTGGCTGCGGCGTCTCCGGCGTGGGCGAAGGGCGACATCCCGTTTCGGGTGGTGACTCCGGCCGGGAAGGTGTTCTGGGTGCGCGGCGTGGCAGCCAGGGTCTGGTCGCAGGATTGGGCGCACGCTCGGAGCTGCATGTGCCAATCGCCAACGGATTCGGCGCGCTGGGCACAGCGGGTGGCACAGCAGTGGGACGGCAACCCGCCCACGCCCTACGTGCTGCAACCGAAGATCGGCCTGGTCACACTCGTCTATCCGGCGTCGGGACATGCCCCGGCGTACGGCCTCACCCCAGATGGCCTGGGTTCCGCTACGCGGGACTGGAACATGTGGTTCTTCCCGACTTCGGAGATGCTGGACATTCTGGCGTCAGGCTCGACGGCCGGTGCAGACCGGGCTGCAATGCCGTCGCATTCCTCGACCGCAGGCGCGAGCATGACGTGGGTGTGGGTGGGCGTGGTTGGCGGACTGGCGGCGTTGGCTTCACTCGCTGTGATCCCCGGCACCCGACGCCTGGCAGGGCGCGCAATCACCGCTCGGCACTAGCCCCATCACTTCGTGGCGGCCCTCATCATCCAGAACTCAGTCTTCAGACCAGACCGGCAGAACGATCTCGGCTGTCGTGCCCGCGCCGGGCGCCGTGATGATCTCGACCGTCCCGCCGGCGGCGTCGACGCGCTCCATCAGCGACTCGAGACCCAGGTGGTTCGTGCGCCGCGCCCGCGCCAGGGCCGCCTCGAGCTCGAAGCCGCGGCCGTCGTCGGCAACCGTCACCCGCAGCACGTCGCCGCGCCGCTCGAGCCGCACCGCGACCGACTCGGCGGCCGCGTGGGCGCGGACGTTGCTCAGGATCTCGGTGATCGACCGGAACATGAGCGTCTCCATCGTGGCGTCGATCCTCGCTTCCATCCCGGTCACCTCGAGGCTGGACTTGACGCCGATCTCACGCTCGAGGGTGTCGAGCGACTGCTCGACCGCCGTCACGAGGCCGTGGTGCCAGAGCACGGCGGGCCGCAGCTCGAACGTCATCCGGCGGGTGCGCTCGACCGCCCCCGAGATGAGGTCGGCCACCTGCTTGAGCCCGGCGGTGGCGCGTTCGACGTTGCCGTCCTGCATCGCCAGGCGGAGGCTGTCGAGCGAGATCACGCAGGCCGACATCACCTGGATCGTGTCGTCGTGCAGGTCGGCGGCAACCCGCGAGCGTTCCTGCTCCTGGGCGCGGACGAGCCGTTCCATCAGCACGCGGTGGCGGCGCTCGAGCACCGCCAGCCGCTGCGCACGCTGCTCTGACTGCTCGCGCAGGAGCACCCCCCGGCAGGTCGCCGCAACCTGGTCTGCGACCGTGCGCATCGCGAGCGCATCGGCGGGCTCGAACCGGTCGCGGTGCTCGTCATACACGCCCAGAACGCCGATGCAGCGGCCGTCGACCATGACCGGGGTCAGGAGCTCCGACGGCAAAAGGACGTCTGCCGGCCAGTCGAAGGCGGGATGGGCCAGCGCGTCGCCCAGCACCACCTGGCTGCCCGACGCGATCACGGTGCCGACCGTCCCCGCGTCGATCGGCCGCCGCAGTCCGACCGCGGTCGTGCCCTCGTCGCCGAGGTTGGCAACCACGACCTGCTCGCCGGTCTCCGGGAGGACGCGGATGGCCATCGCGGCGGAGTAGCCGCGCCCCCGGTGGACGGTCGCCACCACCGCCTTGAGCACCTCGTCGATCGTCTGGGCGGGCGCGATCGCCCCCGCCACCTCGGTGGTGAGCGCCAACCGCTGGGAGCGCTGCTCGGACTCGTCCCGCAGGCGCACTCCGCGCAGGGCGGAGGCGACCTGCTCCGCGACGGTCTGCATCAGGGTGGCGTCGGCGGAGTCAAACCGGTTGGGGCGGTGGTCATACAGCGCCAGCGCCGCAGCGGTCGCGCCGTCGAACACCGGTGTCACGAGCGCCGACTGGTGCGCGAGCGGAGCGGCCGGGTCGCTGGGCTCGCCGAGCCGGCCGACGACGATCTGCTCGCCTGTGGCGAGGGCCCGTCCGGCGGCGCCGTGGTGGATCGGCCGCCGGCTGCCCTCGATCGATGCGCCCACGCGGACGCGATCGGTGACCACGAGGTGCTCCTCCGAGTCCGGCAGCGCCAGGATGGCCGTCACGGCGCCGTAGTCGGTCGGCTCGAAGATGGCATCCACGGCGGCTCTGAGGACGGCCCGAGCCGTGTCGGCCGAGGCGACGGCGGTCGCGACGGATGCGGTGAGAGCAAGCCGTTGCGCCCGTCGCTCCGACTCGTTGCGCAGGCGCACGCCGCGCAGGGCCGCGGCGAGCTGCTCGGCGACCGCGGTCATCAGCGCCTCGTCGGAGTGGTCGAACTGGTTCATCGGCCGGCTCGCGACCTCGAGCACCGCCACGCAGCGGCCGTCGAGCATCACCGGTGTCGAGAGCAGCGAGTCGAACGACTCCTCGTCCCCCCACGGGGCGTAGGCCGGGTCGTCCTCGTGCCGGTTGATGAGGTTCTGGCGGCCCGAGGCGACGGTGCGGGCGGTGATTCCGGTGCCGAGTGGGCGCCGCAGCCCGGCGAAGCCGTCCCGGTCGGCGCCGACATCGGCCACCACCAGCTGCTCGGAGGTCTCCTCGAGGACCGTGATCGCCATGACCGCGTCGTAGTGCGCGCGCTCGTGCACGGCCCGCACCGCCACGCGCAGGGCGCCGTCGGGCGTCTGCTCGGCGGCCAAAAGGACGGCGATCTCAGCCGCCAGCGACAGCCGCTGCGCGCGCCGAGCCGACTCCTCGCGCAGCTGCACCGCGCGGATTGCCGCTGCGGTGTGGTCGGCGATCGCCTTGACCAGCTCCTCGTCGTCGGTGTCGAACCAGTTGGGCCGCTCGTCCGAGATCACGAGCGGCGCCGCACAGGCATCCCCCACCATCACGGGGGCGATCAGGACGGAGTTGTTCGGGTCGCGGCCCGGCCAGGCGAAGGCGGGGTGGTCACCGGCCCGGCCGAGGCGCAGCACCTTGCCCGCCGTGATCGCCGCTCCCGGGATGCCGGCGCCCGTGGGGACGCGCAGCCCGGTGTAGACATCGGTGCCACGGTCG
Source organism: Gaiellales bacterium (assembly GCA_036569885.1). Taxonomy (GTDB): domain Bacteria; phylum Actinomycetota; class Thermoleophilia; order Gaiellales; family JAICJC01; genus JAICJC01. The sequence continues at coordinate 3,443 of DATCPV010000042.1, forward strand.
CGCGCAAAGACCGCCCGGCGTTCGCCCCAGGCGGGTTCCACGAGCCAGGCGGTGAGCCCGGAGTAGCCCGTGTAGCGGCTGATCGCCTGCGCGGCGTCGTGCAGTGCCTGCTCGACGGTCTCGGGCGCTCGCAGGGCGCGCGCTACCTCCGCGACCACGTTCAGCCGGGTGGCGCGCCGGTCGGACTCCTCGCGCAGCGCCGCGCCGCGGAGGGCGGCGGCGACCTGCTCGGCCAGTGTCCGCATGAGCAGCGCGTCGGAGTCGTCGAACTGGTCGGCTCGCAAATCGCTCAGGCCGATCACCGCCTCGCAGCGGCGATCGATCACGACCGGGGTCGCCAGCAGCGACTCGTACCCGGCCGCCGCCCACGCGCCGCCGGCGTCGGCCAGATGCGACCGGCCGAGCAGCGCCTGCCTCCCCGTCCGCACGACCTGCCCGATGATGCCCGAGTCGAGCGGGTGCGCCGACACGGTGACGGCGTCGCGGCCGCGCGTGATGGTCCACATTCGCTGCGTGCCCTGGCGGTGGTCGGCAACGGCCGTCCACACCGCGGTGTAGTCGGTATGGCGATGGAGGGTGACCGTGACGGTGCGCAGGAGCTCCTCCACGCTGCCGGTGGAGGCGATCTCGCGCGACAGATCCGATGCCAGCTCCAGTCTCTGCGCTCGCCGCTGCGACTCGTTCTGGAGCCGCGTCGAGCGCTCGCGCATCCGTACGCCCACGAGCGCCGTCGCGACCTGGTCGGCCGCCGCTTGCATCAACGCGGCGTCGGCGGCGTCGAACCGATTCGGCTCGCTGTCGGCCAGCTCGAGCACGCCCTCGCAGCGGCCCTCGACCATCACCGGCGTCAGGAGCAGCGATTCCCAGCGGCCGTCGGCCGACCACGAGTAGCGCGGGTCCGTGGTGGCCTCGGCGAGCAGCAGCTGGGTTCTCTCGCGGATGCAGGCACCGACGAGGCCGGCCTCGAGATCGCGCCGGATCGGCTGCGTGGTCGCGATGTCGCCGCCCAGGTCGACGACGACGAGCTGCTGCTGCGCGGCGCGGTCGACCATGGTCGCGGTCACGCCCGAGTAGCGGGTGTGCTCGAACACGACCGTCGCCGCCATCCGGAAGGCCTCGTCCACCGCGGTTGCTGCGGCGACGGCGCTCGCGACGGCCTGCACCATGGCCAGCTGCTCGGTGCGCAGGTCGGCGCGGCGGGAGGCGGCGATCGCGTGCGCGGCCAGGTCGCACACCGTCGAGAGCAGGCCCGACTCCTCGCCGA
>DATCPV010000043.1:0-4639 GCA_036569885.1 Gaiellales bacterium
GACGACGGTGGAGTGGGCCGTGCGGCGGCGGCTGGCCGATCCGAAGCGGCTGGCCGTGATGGGTCTTTCCTACGGGGGCTGGGCGGCCAACTGGCTGGCCGGGACGACCAACCGGTTCGCGTGCGTCATCTCCGAGAACGGGGTCGCCAGCATGCAGACCGCCCACGCGGCGTCGTCCATCGGCCCCTCATTCGATCGCGACATCGGCTACGGCCCGGTGTACGAGCACGGCGAGGCGTTGACGGCGTCCTCGCCGCTCCGCCACGTCGAGCGGATGACCGCACCGATGCTGATGCTGCAGGGCGAGGCCGACCGGGTCTGCCCGATCGACGACAACTGGCAGCTGTTCGTGGCGCTGCGGGAGCTCGGCCGCGACGTGCAGATGGTGCTCTACCCCGACGAGCACCACGTGATGATGGCGACCGCCCGCCCCGACCGGCGCATCGACCGCCTCCGCCGGATCGTCGAGTTCCTGCACGCCCACTGCCCACCATGAATACCCGGTGCCAGCCACCAAATATTCACGGCTTGACGAGCAGGGCGGCGCCGATCGCGCCGGAGAGGTCGCCGAGGGCGGCCACGTGGACCGCCGGCGGGCGGGTGTCGACGAACAGGTGCGGCTGCATCTGTTGCTCGATCCTGCCGATGTAGGGCGTCCCGAGGCGCGTGCCCAGGCCGCCGCCGAACACCACGGCCTCGACGTCGAGCAGGTTCACAGCCGAGGCGACGCCCGCGGCGAGCGCTGCGATCGCCCGCTCGATCAGCTCGACGGCGAGCTCGTCGTCGTGCTCGAGCGCCTCGGCCCACACTCCGCTCGTCATCACCGGCCGGCCCTTCTTCTTCATGATCTTGAAGAGCGACGTCTTGGCGCCGTTCTTGTGGCGGTGTCCGGCCTCGATCTCCATCGCCTTGCGGCCGGCGTAGGCCTCCATGCAGCCACGACGCCCGCAGGTGCAGCGCGCCCCGTTTCGGCGCACGACCATGTGCCCGATCTCGCCGGCCGCGCCGCGGCCCTGCCACGGGCCGCCGTTCAGGATGATTCCGCCCCCGACGCCGGTGCCCCAGAACACCCCCAGAAGCGACGAGTACGCCTTCCCCGCGCCCAGCTCGAACTCGGCCAGCGTCGCCACCCGGACGTCGTTTCCAAGCGCGACCCTGGCGCCGGTCAGCTTCTGGAGCTGCTCGGCGACCTTGACCGGGTGGTTCCAGTCGGGGACGACGTTGTAGGCGTTCGCCACCGTTCCGGCCGCGTTCTCGACATCGCCGGGCGAGCCTACGCCGACGCCGTCGAGGTCGCCGGCCTTGACCTTGGCGTCCTCGGCCGCCGCTCCGACCGCCTCGGCCATGGCCTTGATCACACCCTCGGGGCCGCCGTCCTTCGGGGTGGGCATGCGCGACTGGCCGCGAACGCCGTTTCGCGCGCCCACGATGACCGCCTGGATCTTCGTCCCGCCCAGATCGATTCCGGCTCGGAGTCCCATGCGCGTAGTGTGCCCCAATTTTGAGACTAAGATCGGCGCTTCTCGTTCGAGGAGGGGATGATGGGGATGGCACTGTCTGCTTCCGGCGGGCTCCGATGAACGCCGCCGACGTCGTCCGGGAGGTCGATGAGGCCGGCCTGCGCCTCGTGCGTTTCCTCTACTGCGGCAACGACGGCACCACGCGCGGCAAGTCGAGCAGCCGCCATGGGCTCGAGGGCAGGATCGAAAGCGGCATCGGCCTGACCGTGGCGATGCAGGCCATGAACGGCCTCGACCATCTCCAGCCTGTGCCCGATATGGGCCCGGTGGGCGAGGTGCGGCTGCGGCCCGATCCGGGCACGTTTCGGGTGCTTCCCTACGCTCCGCGCACCGGGGCGATGCTGGTCGACATGATTGGCCTGGACGGCGATCCGGCGCCGGTCTGCCAGCGCTCGTTCCTCGCCCGCATGTGCGACCGGCTCGGCGAGCTCGGGGTGCACATGGAGGTCGCATTCGAGAACGAGTTCTCGCTCGCACGGGCCGTTGAAGGGGGCGGCTACGAGCCCGTCGACCGAAGCCTGTGCTTCGCCACCATCGGCATGACCGCGTCGCAGGACGTGATCGACGACCTGGTGGCGGCGCTCGAGGCGCAGCAGATCGTGCTCGAGCAGTACTACGCCGAGCTCGGCCACGGCCAGCACGAGATCTCGACCGGGCACGCGCCCGCCCTCACCGCCGTCGACGAGCAGCTGCTCGTGCGCGAGACGATCCGGGCGGTCGCGACCGCCCATGGGCTGACCGCCTCGCTGGCGCCGAAGCCGTGGCCGGACAATGCCGGGAACGGCTGCCACATCCACTTCTCGTTGTGGGAGGGCGATCGCAACCGCTTCCACGATCCGGCGGGCCCGGGCAACCTGTCGGCCGAGGCGCGGTCGTTCGTGGCCGGGGTGCTCGACCATCTGCCCGGGCTGTGCGGGCTGTCGGCCCCGAGCTTCAACTCCTACCACCGCATCATCCCCCAGTACTGGGCTGGGGCCTTCACGTGCTGGGGGATCGACAACCGTGAGGCGCCGCTGCGCGTCCCGTCGGTGTTCGCGGGCATGGAGGAGGCCTCGACCAACGTCGAGCTGAAGTCGGCCGACGCGACCTGCAACCCGTATCTCGCGGTGGGTGGCCTGATCGCGGCCGGACTGGACGGCGTCACACGCGGCCTCGAGCCACCCCCGCCGGTGCAGGTCGACCCGGCCACGCTGTCCCGCGCCGAGCGTGACGCGAAGGGCATCCGCCCGCTCCCGGCCTCCCAGCGCGAAGCGCTCGACGCCCTGGCGGGCGACGAGGCGCTGCTCGGCGCGCTGGGCGAGACGCTCGCCGGCGCCTATCTGGCGGTGCGGCGGTCGGAATGGGAGACGTACTCTTCGGCAGACGAGGCGTTCGAGCAGCAGGGGCACTTCGAGAAGTACTGACCGGAGGCGGCGATGACGGCGAGGCGGACGATGACGAGGCGCTCGCTTGCCCTCGGGGGTCTGGGCGGCGTGATGGCCGCCGGCGTCGGAGTCGTCACCGGTGTGCTCCCGGGCCGGGCCGAGCTGAAGTCGCAGTACCACGACTGGTTCAGCCCGCACCCGCACATCCCCAAGGCGCCCGAGGGCGAGATCAAGCTCGTGCAGGTGTACTCGCACGCGCGCGGCCAAAAGGTTGATCTGTTCACCGCCGTGCCGCACGGCCATGGCGACGGCGCCGGCCTGCCCGTGTGCATGGTGCTGCACGGAGCGACGGCCACGCCGGCGGACTACCAGCGGTTCGGCCTCGGGCGGTTCCTGACCGCCGCCGTCCACCGGGGGGCGCCGCCCTTCGTCCTGGCCGGCGCGGACGGCGGCCTGCTGTGGTGGGAGCCCGACCCTTCGGGCAGCGACAACCCGCAGCGGATGATGACCGACGAGATGCCGCAGTGGCTCGCGACGCGCGGCTTCGACTCCACCCGGCTTGCGGGCCGGGGCTGGTCGATGGGCGGCTACGGCGTGCTGCGGCTCGCGGAGGTGCGGCCGGGCTGGCTGCGCGCCGTCGCGGCGTTCAGCCCGGACGTCGCCTACAGCAGCCGCGTCTCGGCAGCCGACGCGGCCCTCTCCAAGCGCCCGCTCGGTGTCTGGTGCGGCCGCAGCGATCCGCTGTTCGACGACGTGCGCACGTTCGTCTCGGCACTCCCGCAGCGGCCGCAGATCGTCGCATACGGCCCCGGCGCCCACACCCGGGCCTACTGGGACAGCGTCACCCTGCCCGCATACGCTTTCATAGGCGCCGCGCTTTGAGCGCCGGGCTCGCGGAGGCGCTCTGGGCGGTGCCCGCCGTCGATCACCACGCGCACGGGATCGTGCCCGTGCGCCCAACGCTCGACGAGTTCCGGGGCATGTTCTCGGAGAGCCCCGATCCGACCCAGTGGCCGCACGTCGCGACCGGGCTCACCTACCGGCACGCCCTCCGCGAGCTGGCCGAGCACCTGGGCTGTGCTGCGGACGAGGCGTCTGTGCATGCCCACCGGCTCGCCGCCGACTTCGACGCCTACTCGGCCGGCCTGCTGCGTGCATCTGCGACCGGGGAGCTTTTGATCGACGACGGCTACCCCGCCGCCGGTGAGGGCTACGGCTGGGAGCGGATGGGGGAGCTGGCCGGCTGCCCCGCGCGCCCGGTCATGCGGATCGAGCGGGTCGCCGAGGAGGGGCTCGGTGGTGGGTTCGACGACTTCCGCGAGCGCGTGCGCACCGAGGTCGCCTCGGCCCGCCGCCGCGGCTTCGCGGGCCTCAAGACCATCGCCGCGTACCGGACCGGGCTCGACATTCAGCCGCCGGACGTCGGCGCCGCGCGGGCCGCGTTTGCCGTCGCCGGGTCGAGGCTCGAGTCCAAGCCGCTGCTCGAGCTGGCCCTGTGGGATGCGCTCGAGGCCAACGCCGCCGACCCCCTGCCGGTGCAGCTGCACGCCGGGTTCGGCGACTCCGACCTGCTGCTGCCGCGGGCCGACCCTACCTGGCTCAAGCCGGTCGTCGAGCGGTTTGCGGGCACGCCGTTCGTGCTGCTGCACTGCTACCCGTTCGTCCGCGAGGCCGGCTGGCTGGCGCACGTGTACGGCAACGTGTACTTCGACCTGTCCCTCACGATCCCGCACGTCTCGCGTCCAGCCGAGATGG
>DATCPV010000044.1:0-4285 GCA_036569885.1 Gaiellales bacterium
GTATAAGAGACAGGAGTTGTGGAGCTGTGTCTGGTCAATCCTGTTCGAGTATGCGCCGATGTTGGTTGCCCACGCGTTGGCGAGCTGCTGGGCGACCACCGGGCTCGGGTCGGTGACGGTGAAGTCGATCGCATCGACGGCGGCGTCGGGCGTCACCGTCGTCTCGGCCAGGAGCTGCGCCGGGGAGATGCCGGTGACGTGGGACTGGGAGATGATCGCCTTCGCGCCCGGAACGGTCGCGAAAAGCGGAGCGTGCGTACCCGACCAGGTATTGCCGCTTGGGTTCTTGGACGACGTCGACGACGTCGACGACGTCGTGTTGACCAGCTGGGAGCTCGCCGAATACAGCTTCTGCTGGCGCTCCGAGAAGCCGAACGCGGCCGCCGTGACCATCACCGTGACCAGGAGCGCAATCCACTTGCGCCTCCACACCACACCGACGTAATCGCTCAGCGAAACCGACTCATACCATCCGTTTTCCACTACTCGGTCCTCTCGGTCGTCTGCGCTCGCGCGTTGTCGGCATGGCCAAGCCAGGTGCCGTTACGAATAGGCTCCGCCCGGCGCGGGGACGCCGGCTGGGGGAGGCTCTGGATCGTCCAGGTAACACCCGGCCTCCCACACCCATGGTACTCCCCAGCAGTTCGGCGTCAACCCTGCTCTCGGGCACTATTGGCACGCGATTGACAGGTTCTCAGTGCCTCCACGGGTACGGTGTTCGGCGTGAGGGATGCAGACGCCTGCATGCGGGGTCTCGCGGCGACGGGCGAACGCGTTTACGCCGGGCCCGCTCCACCACCGGCCTTCCGGCCGGTCGACCGCTACGTCGTGCTGCCGTCGCTGCGCCGGCCAGGGCTGCTGGTGCCGGTGGCGTCGCGCCGTCCGGCGGCCGCAGCGGCACGTCAATTCCTGCTTCTGCCAGGCGGCGCCGGCCGCTTCGCCACCGAGGCTTTGGCGATCGCGCTTCGCACGGGGTTGCCGCAGCGGCTGAGCCGAAGCCGGCTCGGCGTCTGGGTTGCACCTGACGTCGCCGCCGCGGAGCTGCCCGACCTCGTGCTGCGCCACCATCTCGCCGCCGTGCTCGGCCAGGCCGACGTCGAGCTGGCGGTGCGGGTCGGCGCCACCCGCCCGAACGGCAAGCCGGTGGTGCAGGTCGCCGAGCCGGGCGGGCGGGTGCTCGCATACGCGAAGGTGGGCTGGAACGACCTCACCCGTCCGCTGGTCGCCGCCGAGGCCGAGGCGCTGCGGAGCATCGCCGCCCGGGCCGCGGCGCCGCGCACATTCCGGGTGGCGCAGCTCCTGCACGCCGGCGAGTGGCAGGGCAACACGCTGACCGTGGTCGAGCCGCTGGTCGGCGGAGCGCCGGTGCGCTCGCCCGACCCGCCCCGCGACGCCACCCACGAGCTGGCGCTCGGCGGCGCCGTCGGCCGCGAGCCTCTGCGGCTGAGCGGGTGGTGGTTCGACGCGCGCGCCCGCATCGACGCCGCGGGCGCCGATCTCGGCCCCGCCGCCGACGCGATCGCGGCCGCGGCGGGCGACCTGATGCTCGGCTTCGGCCGCGGCCATGGCGACTGGACGCCCTGGAACATGCGCTCTCTCGACGGCCGCCTGCTCGTGTGGGACTGGGAGCGAAGTCGCGACGGCGTCCCGGTCGGCCTGGACGCGCTGCACTACGGCCTGCTCGTGGCGCTGAACGTGCGCAAGCTGGCGCCGTCGAAGGCTGTGGCTGACACGCTCTCGCGCGCGCCCGCGTGGCTGGGCGACCTCGACCAGCCGCCAGAGGCCGCCCGGCTGATGCTGTGCCTCGAGCTGCTCGAGATGTCGCTGCGCTTCGCCGAGGCCCGCCGGGCCGGCGTCACGGTGCGGCACGACCGCTTCGGCGCCGCGCTGCACGAACTCCTGGATATGCGGGCGCCCCCGGCACCGGTACCATGAGAGAGTCCCCATGAGCGTCTCGATCTCCAGCCTCATCTCCCTCGCGCCCATCTTCGGGGTGGTCGCGCTGTCGGTGTTCGCTGCCTTCCTGCTCGCCCGCGGCGATGACGCAGCCCGCACGCGCAGCCGCCGCTGAACCGGCCGGAGCGGCGCTCCGCGCCGTCGGCGAGGTCGTCGCCGCGATGGCGGCGGCACCGTCGCTCGAGGCAACGCTGCAGGGACTGGTGCAGGCCGCGCGGCGGCTGGCGAGCTGCCGGTACGCGGCCGTGGGCACGCCCGACGGCCGCGGTGGCTTCTCGCGGTTCATCACCACGGGCATGAGCGACGAGCTGATCGCCGCCATCGGCCCGCTGCCCCGGACGCACGGCCTCCTCGGCGCGATGCTCGAGCGGCCGCAGCCGCATCGCACGCCCGACATCTCGCGCGACCCCCGGTTCGAGTGGTGGCCGGCGGCGCATCCGCGGATGACGTCGTTCCTGGGCGTCCCGATCGTGTCGGCGGGCGATGTCGTGGGCGCCTTCTACCTGACCGACAAGATCGGCGCCGAGGAGTTCTCGGACGCCGACCAGGAGCTGATCGAGCTCTTCGCGGCCCACGCCGCGGTCGCGATCGCCACCGCCGGCCTGCACGAGCGCAGCCGCGAGCTGTCGGTGGTCGAGGAGCGAAACCGGCTCGCACGCGACCTGCACGACGCGGTCTCGCAGACCCTGTTCTCGCTCACGCTGACGGCCGAGGCGGCGGCCGAGCTGGTCGATCGCGACCCGGCCGCGGCGCGGGCGCAGCTCGCCGAGGTGGGCCGGCTGGCGGCGGAGGCGCGCGCCGAGATGCGCTCGCTCGTGTTCCAGCTGCGCCCGGCCGACCTCGAGGCCGACGGCCTCGTAGCGACGCTGCGAAAGCATGTCGAGGTGCTCGACCGCGTGCACCCGGCCCGGGTCGAGATGACCGTGCGTGGCGACGGATCGCCGGATGCGGGCACCCAGCGACAGCTCTACCGGATCGCACAGGAGGCCTTGCAGAATGCGCTCAAGCACTCGGTGGCCGACCGGATCACGCTCGAGCTCGAGCTGGCCGGAACGGGCGGCGCGCTGACGGTGACCGACGACGGCGGCGGATTTGACCCAGCCGATCCGGTGGTGCGCTCCCGGCATCTCGGCCTCACGGTCATGCAGGAACGGGCGCGCGCGGTCGGGGGCCGGCTGGAACTGCGCTCCCGCCCGGGCGAGGGCACCACGGTGCGGGTGGAGATCCCCGGTGGCTGACCCGATCCGCGTGCTGATCGCCGACGACCACCCGGTGGTGCGCCAGGGCCTTCGCACCTACCTGGAGCTGCAGGCCGACATCATCATCGCCGGCGAGGCCGGCGGAGGGATCGAGGCGGCCGCCGAGGCCAAGCGGCTCGCCCCCGACGTGGTGCTGCTCGACATGGTCATGCCCGAGGGCGATGGGATCGAGGCCCTGCGCCGGATCGGGTCGGGGCCGGGGTCGCCGCGGGTGATCGTGCTCACGAGCTTCGCCGAGGACGGACGCGTGGTGGATGCGATCCGGGCGGGTGCGGCCGGCTACCTGCTCAAGGACGCCCAGCCGGCCGAGCTCCTGGCCGCAATCAGGTCGGCCCACGCCGGCGGGTCGCCACTTCACCCCGACGCCGCCGCCGAGCTGGTGGGCGAGCTGCGCCGGCCGCCGGCGGACCCCGACCTGACCGCCCGTGAGCGCGAGGTGCTGGAGCTGCTCGCGCGCGGGATGCCCAACAAGGCGATCGCCCTGCGGCTGTCGCTGTCGGAGAAGACGGTGAAGGCGCACGTCTCGGCGATCCTGCGCAAGCTCGACGTCACCGACCGCACCCAGGCCGCACTGCGCGCGGTGCGCGAGCGACTGGTCGACGTCGACCGCTGACGGCGGGAACCATCCCGGGTGCCGTTCGGTCGAACAAGCGTGCACCGATTCTGGGTGATCGCATGCGCCGCGGCCATGCTGCTCGCGAGTGGCTGCCTGGGTTCCTCCTCGTCCGCGCACGCGCCGGCCGTGGCTTCGTCGCCCCCGGCGACCGCGATCATTCCGGCCCTGAGCTACGCCGTCTTCGAGGTCAGCGGGACGTACACGACGAGCGGCGGCGGGAATCACTTCACCGGGAAACGGCATCACGAGCACTTCGCCCTGGCCTGCCAATCTCGGTCGCTGTATGAAGAACTCTCAATGCTGTCGCCGCGCGACCGGCTGTGCTTCGCGATCCTCGACTACCAGAGCGCGCCGAAGAGGGACAGTCTGTGCTTCTGCCCGGTTGAGTTCGACGTGATCACCGTCCGCGGCGACATCCACGGCCGCCGGATCGACGAGCAGTTCACGTACTGCC
>DATCPV010000045.1:0-2894 GCA_036569885.1 Gaiellales bacterium
GCCCGGCGGGTTCGGCTGGTCGCTCGGCGTGCTTTTGCGCGGCGTCGGCATGATCGCCAAGGAACCCGTCTCGCCGGAGGCCACCGAGGCCGCGCGCATCCTGCCCGCGATCACCCGCGTCGTCACCGACAACCTGGCCAACGCCTAGCTCACCTGCGGCCCGGCGTGGCTACATGTCCGTCGCGATCATGACGTCGGAGGCCTTGATGATCGCCGTGGCGGTGCTGCCCTCCTTGAGGCCGAGTTCGTCGACGGCCTCGACGGTGATCGACGAGACGATGCGCTGACCGCCGACGTCGATGACGACGTTGGCGATCGCCTCGCCGCGGTTGATCGACGTGACGGCGCCAGTGAGTCGGTTCCTGGCGCTGAGTTTCATGGGCTCTCCTTGTTTTGACGCTGGAGCGGGATCGTCCCGATGGCGGTGGATTTGAAGGATGCCGTCACGGCATCCCCGGGTTGGAGGGCAAGCCGCTGCGATGACGCGGCGGTGATCTCGGCCGTGAGCGGCCCGATGCCGATGCGGACGCGATTGCCCGTGGTAACCATATTCCCGATCTGCGCCGTGAGCTGGTTCTGTGCGGAGGTGTCGCCCGCCTGGCGGCGCAGGACCGTGATCTCCCAGGGGGCGATCAGCACCGCGACGCGGCCCGATGCCGGCTCGGCGAGGTGCACGCGGTCGCCCGAGTCGAGCACCACCTCCCGGCCCGCGGCGTTGCCCTCGAGGTAGTTGAGGCCAGCGAACTGGGCGATGAACGCGGTCTTGGGTGCATGCAGCAGCTCGCCCGAGCGCCCGCGCTGGGTGATGTGCCCGTGCTCGAGGACGATCATCCGCTCGGCCAGTGACACCGCCTCCTCATAGGAGTGGGTCACGATCAGCACGGGAACGCCCGCCTGGGCGATCGTGTCGGAGAGCTGGTCGGACATCTGACCGCGGGTGGTGGGATCGAGCGCCGAGAGCGGCTCGTCGAGCAGGAGCAGCTTCGGGTCGCGCGCCAGGGCGCGGGCGAGCGCGACCCGCTGGCGCTCACCGCCCGAGAGCGACCGGGGCTTCGCCCGGGCGAGGTGGTCGATACCGATCCGCGCGAGCAGCGGATCGACGGGCACGCGCGCGCCGTAGGCGACGTTCGCACGGACGCTCATGTGCGGGAAGAGCGCGTAGTCCTGAAAGACGAACCCGACCCGGCGGCGGTCGGGCGGGGTGCTGCGGCGGCCGTCATACCAGACCTCGCCGTCGCACTCCACGCGGCCTGATCGCGGCGTGAGCAGCCCTGCGATCAGCCGCAGCAGCGTCGACTTGCCCGCGCCGGACGGCCCGATGACCGCGGTCGGCTCCTCGACCTCGACCTCGGCATCGAGCGTGAACAGGCGCAGTGGGTACGTCAGGCGGGCGTGAAGCGAAGCGCTCGTCCTCGGATCAGCAGTTTGGCCGCAATCAGAACGATCGCGCTGACCGTGATCAGAAGCGCCCCGAGCGCAAGCGCCTGGTTCAAGCCTTGCTCGAGCCCGAGGTAGATCGCGATCGGTGCGGTCTCGGTCTTCCCCGGGAGGCTACCGGCAAACAGAATCGTCGCGCCGAACTCGCCCAGCGCCCGCGACCAGCCGAGGGCGGCACCCGCGCCGAGGCCGGGTGCGGCCACGGGTACGGCCACCCGGAAGAACGTCCGCGCCGGGCCGGCACCGAGCGTGCGCGACGCCGCCAGCAGGTCGGAGTCGACGGCGGTGAACGCGGCGATCGCCTGGCGGACGTAGAGCGGGCTCGCGACGAAGGTCATGGCCATCACGACCGCCGCCTTGGTGAACGGCAGGCTGATGCCGAGGGCGGTCAGCTGCGGCCCCACGAGCCCGAAGCGGCCGAAGGCGACGAGCAACCCCAGGCCGGCGACCGCCGGCGGCAGCACCAGCGGCAGCTCGAACAGCGTGGTGACGAGCGTCTTGCCCGGGAACTCCGTCGTCGCCAGGAGGTAGGAGATCGGGGTGCCGAACACGATCATCAGCCCGAGCGAGACGCCGCTCGTCTCGAACGAGATCCGCAGCGCCGTCCACGCACCGGACTGGTGAAAGCCGTCACGCAGGCTGCCCTGCGTGAAGACCGCGATCAGCGGCAGCAGCAGAAACGCCACCGCGATCGCGGTTATCACGACGACAGTTAGCTTGAGGGGGGCGCGCCGAAGCCGAGCTTCTTCAACTCCGCCTGGCCCGTCGGTCCCTCTACCAGCTGAATCCACCACTTCGCCGCCTGGGTGTTTAGGGTGCCCGAGAGCACGCCGATCGGATAGATCGCGGTCGCCTGCGCCGACGCCGGGAGCTTGATCTGCTTGACCGCGGAGCCGGCCGCAAGCGCATCGGTCACGTACACGAAGCCGGCATCAGCCGCGCCGGTCGTGATCTTTGCGACCACGCTCTTCGTGTCGACCTCCTTGCTGACGATGTTCAGCTTGCTCTCGTCGATGCCGAGGTTCCCGAGCACCTCCTCGGTGTAGGAGCCGATGGGCACGGTCGGGTCGCCGACCACGAGCGACGGCTTCTTGGATACCAGCTGCTGCACCGACGTGAGGTGCGCCGGGTTCGACGCCGGCACCACGAGCACGAGCGTGTTCGTGGCGAAGTTCGTCGTCGGGCCGAGCAGCTTCTTGCCCTGGAGCTCCAGCGGGAACTTCGGGCTCGCACCCGCAAACACGTCGGCCTTCTGTCCCGCCTCGACCTGCGCCGCCAGCATGTCCGTGCCGGCGAAGTTGTTGACGACCTTCCAGCCCGGGTGCTGAGTCATGAACGTCGCCGCGAGGTCCGTGAACGCGCCCGTGAGCGACGACGCGGCATCGATCGTCAGCGTCTTCGTCCCCGAGCCGCCGGATGAGCCGCCGGAGCTGCTCGAGCCGCTGCCACACCCGGCC
>DATCPV010000046.1:0-16305 GCA_036569885.1 Gaiellales bacterium
GAACTGGCCGCCGCCGTACATGCGGATGCCCCGCTCCTCGCAGGCCTCGATGCATTCGAGCAGGCGCTGCACCGTCCCGAATCGCGACGGCTTGATGTTGAGCCACCGGGGCGAGACGGGGAGTGCGTCAACGTCGGCGAGCGAGTGGATGGGCGCGTCAAAGCTCAGCCGGTCGTCGGCCGGTCGCAGGGCCTCGCGGCACTCGCCCTCGAGCCACGGGTCCTCGATGACGGCGTCGGCGAACCCCGTCGCGATCGCGCGGTAGAGCACCGGATCCGGCTCCAGGTCGACGCCTGTGCCGTGGTAGTACCCCTTCAGGTCGAGCACCCGCACCCGGCCGGTGGCGGCGAGCTTCGCGATCCGGGCGGCGTCCCATGACCCCTCCGGGTCGAGCTTGAACTCGAGCTCCGGGTCGGCCGCCATCCACCCGTCGATGTCGCCGCGCGTCGAGGCCACGAACCGCACTGGGCGGGCGGTGCGCTCGACCGCGGTCGCCAGCGACACTCCGGCCTGGCGCAGCGCGAGGTCGAGCGCTGCAGACTCGAACGCCCACCGCCGGTAGTCCCGCGCCGCCTCCATGGCCGGTTCATGTGGGTACAGGGTCTCGGCGTCGAGCCGGGCGGAGAGCTCGCGCAGCGAGCGCGCCCCGGCGAGCGGTAGCGCCTCGGGGAAGTCGAGGTGATCGTCGGCCGTGTAGGCGACGTCCTCACCCTGGCCGCGGTGGCCGCCGCCATGCATGACGACGGTGGTGGTGACCCGGGTGAATTTGGTCGAGACGTCGATCTGCCTGCGCTCGATGGTGTAGCCGTCGACGCTCAGGCCGAGATCTGCGAGGTGCTCATAGAGGGGCATGCCGCCGAGCATATCCCGGTTGATCCCCACCGGTCGGGGCGATACCGTGACCGTATGTCCAGCTTCCCGACCGTTCGCGTCGCGGCCGTGCAGGCCACCCCGGTCATGCTCGACCGTGATGCCTGCATCGAGCTTGCGATCGGCCACATGCGCGCGGCGGCGGCTGAGGGTGCGCAGCTCGTGGTGCTGCCCGAGTGCTTCGTGCCGTTCTATCCCAAGTCGTGGCTCACGAAGTCGAACTGGGACAGCGGCCAGACCGCCCTCTACGAGCGCATGTGGATGAACTCGGTGGATGTGCCCGGTGCGGACACCGACCGGCTGGCGGCGGCCTGTGCCGAGCTCGGCGTCCACCTCGTGATCGGGATCAACGAGCGTGAGAGCGCCCGGCCCGGGACGCTCTACAACTCGATGCTCACATTCGGGCCCGGCGGCCTCCTGCACCGGCACCGCAAGCTCATGCCCACCCACCACGAGCGTCTGTTTCACGGCATCGGCGCCGGCGACGACCTGGCGGTGGTCGACACCCCGATCGGCCGTATCGGCGGTCTCATCTGCTGGGAGAACTTCATGCCGCTGGCGCGCTACGCGCTCTACCGGCAGGGCCCCCAGATCTGGGTCGCCCCGACCATGGACGACGGCGAGGCGTGGCTCGGGCTGATGAGCACGATCGCGTTCGAGGCCGGTGCCTGGGTGATCGGCGTCACCCAGTACATGCACCGCTCGCAGCTTCCGGCCGATATGCCGGTCGAACTGCCCGCCGACCGGCCGGACGAGTTCTCGCGGGGCGGCAGCGTGATCGTCGAGGCCGGCAGTGGCAAGGTGGTTGCGGGCCCGCTCTACGGCGGCGAGGGGATGCTCATTCACGACTGCGACCTGCGGGTCGGCCTGCGGGCGAAGCAAGGCTTCGACGCGGTCGGCCACTACGGCCGCGAGGACGCCCTGCTACGCGTCCTCGGCCAGAACGGCACCACCGGCGGCGGCGTGGATGGCGAGCACGGCGGCGATGGTGTCGGCGTCCCCGGCGCGCTTGTCTGACCGGTAGCGCTTGACCCGGGCGAACCGCAGAGCGACACCGCCGGGGTAGCGCGGGCTCGTCTGGATGCCGTCGAAGGCGATCTCGACGACGAGCTCGGGGCGGACGTGGACGATGTGGCCCTCGCGGCTCGATGCGAGCTCCAGCAGGCGCTCGGTCTGCCAGGCCAGCATCGCGTCGGTCATCCCCTTGAATGTCTTTCCCAGCATGACGAAGCCCCCGTCCGGGTCGCGCGCGCCGAGGTGCAGGTTCGAGAGCACGCCGTGCCGGCGGCCGTGGCCCCACTCGGCGGCGAGCACCACCAGGTCGAGCGTGTGCACGGGCTTCACCTTCAGCCAGCCGGCGCCGCGCCGGCCCGCCTCGTACGGCTGGTCGAGCGCCTTCACCATGACGCCCTCGTGGCCGTGGGCGAGCGCGTCGCGGGCGAAGGCCTCGGCCTCGTCGGCGTCAGGATCGGACAGGCGCGGCACGACGAGCTGCGGCGCCGCACCGGCCAGGGCGGTGAACCGCTCGGAGCCCGGCCGCTCGAGCAGGTCGGTGCCGTCGAGGTGCAGCAGGTCGAAGACGACCGGCGTCAGCGGCACCTCGGTGCGCAGGCTCTCGACGTTACGACGGCCGGCGATGCGCGCGGCCGTGACCTGGAACGGCAGCGGCCGCCCGTTTGGGGCCAGCGCGATCGCCTCGCCGTCGAACATGGCCGCGGTCACCGGCAGCGCCCGCACCGCCTCGACCACCTCTGGCACGCGGGCGGTGATGTCGTCCAGCGTGCGCGTGAACACGGCCACGTCGGTGCCGTGGCGATGGATCTGGATCCGGGCGCCGTCGAGCTTCCATTCGATCGCCGCGGTCCCCAGACGGCCCAGCGCGGCCGTCACGCTCTCGGCGGTCTGGGCGAGCATCGGCTGCAGCGGGCGGCCGACTTCGACCCGGTAGCGGCGCAGGCCCTCGGATCCGTCGCGAATCGCGGTTGCCGCCACGTCGCCCAGATCGCCGCGCAGCATCAGGGCGCGGCGCAGCTCGGACGCGGGTACCGAGGCGGCACGCGCCGCCGCCTCGATCATCACCCCCTCCTGTGCGCCCTGACGCAGCTCGCCGGCGATCAGACCGCGCAGGAGGCGCTGCTCCGGCTCGCCCGCCCGGGCGAACAGGTTGTGCACCAGATCCCGTCGCGCTGCGATCGATCCGGGGCCGGCGAGCGCCGCCATGCGCGCGAAGGCGGCATCGACCTCGAGCACCGTCAGGGTCGATGCGGCCCCGGGCGGCGGCAGTTCGCGCAACGCCGCCCAGCCCGCCCCGGTCTGGCGCTGCAGCAGCCGGCCCGACAGATACGCGACGCCCGCCGGCACCTCGTCGGGGGTAAGCGCGGCGAGGCACTGCACCAACCGGGCCACCTTCGCGCCGCGCGCGGACGTCGCCCGGACGTCCTCGGACGCGGTTGCGATCTCGGCCAGCAGCATCGTCGTATCGTGTCAACCTCGGCGGGACGGCGCTGAGAGAAGCTCTGCGCACACCTCGGCGAAGGCCGCGGCGCTCCGCGTCGGCTCGAGCCCGGCGCGGCGGGCCAGGCCGACGTTCGGCGCGTGGACGGGGCCGCGCAGCGGGATGGCCCGAAGCGGTGTCCCATCGATGGCCTGGGTCGGCGCCGGACGGGCGTTGGCGAGCGTGTAGCCGTAGCCCCATGCGACGAGGCTTCGCGCCAGCTCGGGGTCGGCCACCCGGCGTGAGATCTGGGGCTCGACGCCCGCCGTCCGGAAGAGCTCGAGGAAGTACTCGCGCGACAACGGCAGATCGAGCAGGACGAGCGGCTCGGCGGCCAGGGCGGCGAGCGTGAGCGTGCGAGCGCCGGCCAGGCGATGGTCGGCCGCGACCAGAGCGTAGGGCGGCGCCGGCGCGAGTGGCTGGAACTCGACCTGGTCGTCGAGGCCGAGGTCGTACGTGATCGCGACGGCGACGGTGCCGTCGCGCAGCCGCGCGAGCAGCTCGCCCTGATCGCCGGGCAGCAGCCGCACCCGTGCCCGCGGCCAGCGCTGCTCGAATGCGCGGCAGGCTCGCGGGGCCGCGACGGGAGCCAGGGTGACCAGGCATCCCACGGGCAGCTCGCCCGAGACATCGCCGCGCAGCGCCGCCGAGCGCTCGTCCAACCGCCCGGCCGCCGCCAGCACCTCGACCGCCGCCGCCAGGAGCTCCCGGCCGGCCGGTGACGGCGCCGCGGCCCGGCGGCTGCCTCGCACCAGCAGCTGCACACCGAGCGTGCGCTCCAGATCGGCGATCGCGGCCGACACGGTCGCCTGCGCGAGCTGGAGGCGTCCGGCGGCGGCGCCGATGCCGCCGCCCTCGCAGGCCGCGACGAAGCACGAGAGCTGGCGCAGCGTGAATCGGGCGGCCGGATCTGGCATCGTCAGATCCGATGATACAGCGAGTGTAAGACCGATTTGACCGATGCTATGGCAGCCGCCACGATGCATGGCATGATCAGAACCGGAGATGAATATCGCGAGTCGATCCGCGACGGGCGCGAGGTGTGGATCGACGGCGAGCGCGTGCCTGACGTCACGATCCATCCGGCCTTCAGGCCGATCGTCGACATCCGCGCGCGCATCTACGACCTCGCCCACGAGCAGGCCACGCAGGAGCGGATGTCCTACCTCGACGCCAAGACGGGCGAGCGCTGCCCGGTCGCATCCAAGCTGCCAATGACCAAGGCGGATTGGCACGACAAGCGGCTCGCCGTCGACACGGTCCTCGACGACGTCGGCGGCATCGTCACCCGCGTCGGCGACGAGACGGTGGGCGAGATGTGGTCGCTCTACGACGGCCAGGACGTGCTGAACGAGATCGACCCCGCCTTCTCGGAGCACATCCGCCGTCACGTCCGCCACGCCGCCGTCGCAGACCCGTTCCACGTCTCGGCCAACACCGACCCCAAGGGCGACCGCTCCATCCGGCCGCAGGACCAAGACCCCGACGTGCTCCTGCGGGTGGTGCGCGAGACCGACGCGGGCATCGTCGTGCGCGGCGCCAAGTTCGAGACGGCGGCCGCCTACGCCAACCAGGCGTTCGTCAAGCCGACGATCGGCGACTGGGGCAACGCGGAGCTCAGCGAGTACGCCGTGGGGTTCGTCGCCGACATGGCGGCGCCCGGGATCACGCACATCTGCCGGTCGGGGTTCGGCGACCGCCGCCCCGAGGCCGACTACCCGCTCTCGAACCGGTTCGACGAGATCGACACGATGATCGTGTTCGACGACGTCGAGATCCCGTGGGAGAACGTGTTCTTCAACCGCCACACCCGTGCGGCTGCGTTCATCCGCACCACCCTGCACCGCTACAGCATGTTCCCGTTCGTGCAGCGCCACCTCCGCTTCGCCGACCTGCTGGTCGGCACGGCCTACTCGAGCGCCACCCAGACCGGGATCAAGATGCATCAGGGCGTGCGCGAGAAACTGGCCGAGCTGGCCTGCTATCGCGAGAGCATCAACGCCCACCTGACCGCGGCGATCGAGCTGGCCGAGGTCAGCCCGGGCGGCCTTCTGATGCCCAATCAGGCGCTGCTCTCGACCGGCCGCGTCGTTGCCTGCACGGGACTTCCGGCGATGGTGCACCTGGCCCGCGACCTGTGCGGCGGCCAGCTGTGCGTGACCCCGGATGCGGCGTCGTTCGCCTCGCCCGAGATCGGCCCGCTGCTGCAGAAGTACTATCGGGTCGGCCGGTTCGGAGCTGATGACCGCCGCCGGCTGTTCGCGTTCGCGCGCGATCTCCTGAACTCCGACTACGCCGGCCACCGCCTCACGTTCCAGCTGTTCGCCCAGTCGCCCGCCTTCGCCCACCTGCTCGCCGTGTACAACAACTACGACTTCTCCGGCCCCGCCGACCTCGTCCGCCGCTACGCCGGCCTCGAGGAACCTCTCGGGGGCGGCGCATGAGCGGCGAGCCGATCACCGCCGGCGGCCACGTGCGTGTGCGGCCGTTCAACACCCGCGACACCTATTCCGAGCAACGGCTCGGAAACGACCTCTGCCAGGCGGTGATCGCGGGCAACACGATCTACCTGCGCGGCCAGGTGGCACAGGACATCGACACGCGCGAGAACGTTGCCGTGGGCGATCCAGCCGGGCAGGCGCGGCAGGTGATGGACAACGTCGAGATCCTGCTCGGCGAATGTGGCGCCGGGCTCGAACACATCGTCTCGTGTCACGTCTACCTGACCGACATCCGCCACCGCGAGCCGGTCTACCAGGTGCTCGGCGAGCGCCTGGCCGGCGTGTATCCGGTCTTCACCGGCCTCGTCGTGCAGGGCCTGGCGCGGCCCGAATGGGTGGTCGAGGTGACCGTGACCGCGGTGCGGCCGTGACGCTCTCGCTGGCCGGGTGCTGCGGCCGCACGGGCATGCTGGGGGCGATCGTGATGTCGTCGAGCCCGGCCGTCGCGTCCCGCTGCGCTCGGGCGCGTTCGCGCGTCGGCGCCGCGTGCTCCCAGAACGTGACCGACCCGTCGCTCAGCGACGCGCTGCTCGACCGGATCGCGGGGGGTGCCTCGGCGCCGGATGCCATGGCGGCGATCCGGGCGGCGGCGGTGCACATCGAGTATCGCCAGCTGATCGCCGTGGACGCCTTCGGCCGTGCCGCGTCGTTCTCAGGCAAGCAGACGCTGGGCACCCACGCCGACTGCACTGGCCAGGACTGCGCCGCTGCCGGGAACCTGCTCGCGGACAAGGCGGCGCCGGAAGCGATGGCCGCCGCCTTCGCGGTCGATCCCGCCGCCGATCTGGGCGACCGGCTCGTGGCGGCGCTTCGCGCCGGGCGCGACGCCGGCGGCGAGGAGGGCGATGTCCATTCCGCCGGGATGGTGGTGGTCGACTCGGTGAGCTGGCCGGTCACCGACCTGCGCGTCGACTGGACCGATGCCGACCCGGTCGAGGAGCTCGCCTCGCTGTGGCGGCGCTGGCAGCCTCTGGCGGCCGACTATGTCACCCGCGCGCTCGAGCCGAGCCTCGCCCCGAGCTACGGCGTCCCCGGCGATGAGTAGCCCCCACCCGCTCGATCCGCTGTCGGCCGACGAGGTGGCCCGCGCCGTTGCGGTCGTGCGCCAAGCACCGGGTCTGTCCGACCGGCTGCGGGTGGTGTCGGTCGAGCTGCGAGAGCCCGCGAAGAGCGCCTATCTGGCCTGGCAGCAGCGTGGCGGGACGCTGCCGCGAGAGGCCTTCTGCGTCGTGCTCGACAACGAGCGCCGGCGCGGGGTCGAGGTGCTCGTCTCGCTCGACGAGAACCGGCTGGTGTCGGCCACCGACCTGCCCGAGGGGGTGCAGGCCGCGATCCACGTCGAGGAGTTCGTCGCCGTGGCCGCCGCCGTGCGGGCAGACCCCCGGTACATCGAGGCTGTTCGGAAGCGTGGCATCGATCCGGACTCGGTGCACGTCGAGGCATGGTCGAGCGGCACGTTCGAGCCGGGCTCGGCGCGGCAGGCGCGGGCGATCTCGTGGCTGCGCCGCGACGATCACGGCGACAACCCCTATTCGCGGCCGCTGTACGGGCTTGTGGCCGTGGTCGACCTGCACGAAATGGCGGTGCTGCGCGTTGACGACCACGCCCCGGGGACGCCGCCGCCGTCGGGAGAAGGCGGCGACTACCGCGACGGAGGCGGGCGGCCGTACCGCACCGACCTGCGCCCGATCGAGATCACCCAGCCCGAGGGCCCGAGCTACGTGCTCGACGGCCGCCGGCTGCAGTGGCAGGGCTGGGACCTGCGGATCGGGTTTCACCCGCGCGAGGGGCTGACGCTGCATGACATCGGGTACGTGGACGCAGGCGAGCGGCGTTCGATCTGCCACCGGGCGTCGATCGCCGAGCTGGTGATCCCCTACGGCGACCCCAACCCGACCGTCCACTTCAAGAACGTGTTCGACACCGGCGAGTACGGCATGGGCCCGCTCACGAACTCGCTCGAGCTCGGCTGCGACTGCCTGGGCGAGGTGACCTATCTCGACGGTGTGACCAACACCTGGACGGGTGAGCCGCGCGTCATCCGCAACGCGATCTGCATCCACGAGGAGGACCAGAACCTGCTGTGGAAGCACACCGACGATCACTCCGGCCGCGTCGATCGGGCCCGCTCACGGCGCCTCGTGATCTCCTCGATCGCGACTGTGGGCAACTACGAGTACGCCTTCTTCTGGCACCTCTACCAGGACGCCTCGATCGAGTTCGAGGTCCGGCTGACCGGCATCGTGCACACCGCCGGCTGGATCTCCGACTCGCGCTCGCCGTACTCCCTGCCGCTGGGCGAGGGCATCGTCACCTCCAACCACCAGCACTTCTTCTGCGCCCGCCTCGACCTCGACATCGACGGGCCCGCGAACGTCGCCTGCGACATCGAGGCGGTGTGCGAGCCCTGGGGCGACGGCAACCCCGACGGCAGCGCGTTTCGGCCGCAACGGCTCACATACGAACGCGAGTCCCAGGCCCGCCGCTCGGTCGCGCCCGACACCGCCCGCCGGTTCCGGGTCGAGAACCGGGGCCGCCGAAACAGGATCGGCGACCCGGTCGCCTACGAGCTCGTGCCCGGCGAAAACGTCCGCCCGATGCAGCAGCCGGATTCGCCGGTGCGCGAGCGCGCCCGCTTCCTCGACCACCACGTCTGGGTGACGCCATACCGGCCCGACGAGCGCTACCCGGCCGGCCAGTACCCCAACCAGGCGGCCGACGGCGACGGCCTGCCGCGGTGGACGGCCGCCGACCGCAACCTGATCGACGAGGATCTGGTGCTGTGGTACGTCTTCGGCGCCCACCACTTCCCCCGGCTCGAGGACTGGCCGGTGATGCCCGTTGTGCGGTGCGGATTCCAGCTGCGCCCGGTCGGTTTCTTCGACCGTAACCCGGCGCTCGACGTGCCCCCGCCGCACCCGGCCGGCCACTGTCGATGAGTTTGCCGCCCCGCGACCGTCAGAGCAGTGCACGAACGTGAGACGAGAAGGGGAACATCATGCGCAACGTGGTCGTGACCGAGTTCATCACCCTGGACGGCGTCTTCGAGGATCCGGGCGGAGCCGAGAAGACCGAGCACGGCGGGTGGAGCTTCAAGTTCTGGAGCGAGGAATCGGGCAAGTTCAAGTACGACGAGCTCGTCGCGGCCGACGCGATGCTGCTCGGGCGGATCACGTACCAGGGGTTCGCGGCCGCCTGGCCGGAGATGACCGACGAGGCCGGCTTCGCCGACCGGATGAACAGCCTGCCCAAGTACGTCGCCTCGAGGACGCTCGACAAGCTCGAGTGGCAGAACTCGCACCTGATCGAGGGGGACGTCGTCGACGCGGTCTCGGCGCTCAAGCAGCAGGAGGGCCAGAACATCCTGGTCGGCGGCAGCGGGCAGCTGGCCAACGTGCTGCTCCGGGCCGACCTCGTCGACGAGCTGCGGTTCCTCGTGTCTCCCCTCGTGCTCGGCAGCGGCCGCCGGTTCTTCGAGGACGGCTCGGCGCCGAGGACGATGGAGCTCGTGGAGGCCGTGTCGCTCGACATGGGTGTGCTCGCGCTCACCTACCGGCGCCAGCGCGGGGCCGGCTGACGGCGCGGGCCGTTTCGGTAGCGGCTACCCCGCCGTGCGGACGCCCATGACGGAATGCCGGCTCGCCTCCGAGGCGGATACCGCCGCCGTCACTGCGGCGATCGTCACCGCGTTTGCCGCCGACCCGGTGTGGGGTGAGTACGCGTTTCCCGGTGTCTCCAGGCGTCCGGAGATCGCACAGCCGTTCTGGGAGCTCGGCGTCCGCGCGGCCATGCGCCTCTCGGCGACGTTTGTCACGCCCGGGTGCGAGGCCGCCGCGGTGTGGATCCCGCCCGGCGAGGACGAGATGACCCCCCAGCAGGAGGCCGAGGTCGCCGACCTGCTCGCGAGCCTGTTCGGCCCGGCGCAGGCGCGCGTCGTGGTCGACATCTCCGAGCGCCTCAACGCCGCCCACCCCCACGACGAGCCCCACCACTACCTGAGCCTGCTCGCGACCCACCGCGACCACCGCGGAAGAGGCCTTGGCATGGGTCTGCTCGGCGCCTGCCTGGAGTCCATCGACGCCGAGCACGTGCCCGCCTACCTCGAGTCGACCAATCCCGCAAACGACGCCCGCTACAGACGCTACGGCTTCGAGCCACACAGCCTCGTGACGTTACCCAACGGGGCGCCGATCACAACGATGTGGCGCGCCGCGCGCTGACACTACGCCTGCGCGCGAACCATCGCCGCGCCGGCGACCATCGACTCGAGTTTTCGGTATGCAACATCGCGGGGCAGGTACTTCATCCCGCAGTCGGGGGCCGCGACCAGCTCGTCGGGGTGTTTGTAGGGAAGTGCACGCCGGATGCGACCCGCGACCGTCTCGGGTGTCTCGACGCCGAGGTCGTCGAGGTCGATCACGCCGAGGATGATGCGCTTGCCGGGTAGCGTCGCAAGCACGGCGGTATCGATGCCCGACTGGGCGGTCTCGATCGAGACCTGGTTACACGAGCACGCGGCGAGCTCCGGCAGGAACGAGTAAGCCGACGGCCGGCCGTGGATGATGGCCGCGTAGCCGAAGCAGATGTGCACGGCCGTCGTGCCGATGACGCCCTCGAGCGCGCGCTCGAGCGCCGCCAGCCCGAAGTCGCGCGCCTTCTCGGGCCGCGCCTGCATGTAGGGCTCGTCGATCTGGACGATGTCGGCTCCGGCCGCGAACAGGTCGACGATCTCGTCGTGGACGGCGCCCGCGTAGGCCAGCGCGAGCTCCGCCTCGCTCTCGTAGGCGTCGTTCTGGGCCTGTTGCGACATGGTGAACGGGCCGGGCACGGTGATCTTGATGGCCCGGCTCGTGTTCGAGCGCAGAAAGCGCACGTCGCGCACCTGCACCGGGTGCCGGCGCTCGATCGGGCCGACGACGCGCGGCACCGGGTTCGGCTCTCCGCTGCGGTCGAGGGCGGTTCCGGGGTTGTCGACGTCGACGCCGTCCAGCGCGGTTGCGAAGCGGTTCGAGTAGCTCTCGCGGCGGGCCTCGCCGTCGGTGATGATGTCGAGCCCGGCCCGCTCCTGGTCGCGGATGGCGATCAGCGTCGCATCATCCTGAGCCTGTTCCAGGTACTGCGGGTCGACCCGCCAGAGCTCGGTGGCGCGGACACGCGGCGGGAAGCGGTGTCGCAGGCGCTCGCGGTCGATCAGCCAGTCGGGCTGGGCGTACGACCCGACGAGGCTGGTCGGGATCGCCGCCGGGGTGGGAGCGCTCGCCACGCCGTGGACGCTACCATCGCACCCGGAAATGGGGGCTGCCGAGAACACCGAGCAGAGCTGGTGGACGCTGGTCGCGGTGTGCGCCGCGACGTTCATGCTGCTCGTGGACGTGACGATCGTGCAGGTGGCCCTGCCGACGATCCAGCGGCACCTGCACTCGAGCTTCTCCGACCTCGAGTGGGTCATCGACGCGTACGCCCTGTCCCTCGCGAGCATCCTGCTGACATGCGGCGCGCTGGCCGACAGGTTCGGGCGCAAGCGGATCTTCATCGCCGGTCTGGTGATCTTCACCCTCGCGTCGTTCCTGTGCGGCGTGGCGCAGAGCTCGGTCGTCCTGATCTGGGCGCGGGCCGTGCAGGGGCTCGGCGGAGGCGCGATGTTCGCCACCGGCCTGGCGCTGATCGGACAGGACTACCACGGCGCCGACCGCGGCCGGGCAATCGCCGCATGGGGGGCGACGGTTGGCGCCGCGGTCGCCATTGGGCCGTTGGTCGGCGGTGCGCTGACCGACACCCTCGGCTGGCGGTGGATCTTCTTCGTGAACGTGCCGATCGGGATCGCCACCGTGGCGCTCGGGGCCGCCCGGATGCGCAATATCAGCGACCCCGGGGCGGTGCGTCTCGACATCGCCGGTCTGGTCACGTTCGCCGGCTCGCTGTTCCTGCTGATCCTGGGGCTCCTGCGCGGCAACGACGACGGCTGGGGCAGCGGGCTGATCGTCGGGCTGCTCGTCTCCTCCGCGGTGCTGATGGTGGCGTTCGTCGTCGTCGAGCTGCGCCAGGCCCGGCCGATGTTCGATCTGACGCTCTTCCGCAAACCGGGGTTCGTCGGGGTCTCGCTCGCGACGTTCGCCATCGGCGGGGGAATGTTCGCGATGTACCCGTACATCACGCTGTACCTGCAGAACGACCTCGGCTACTCGCCGCTGGGCGGGGGCGCAAGGCTGCTGCCCTCGACCGTGCTGTGCTTCGTCGTGCCACTCGCGACCCGGTCTGTCGTCGAGCGCTTCCCGCCCGGCGCGGTTCTCGGCGCGGGGATGGGCATCACCGCCGCGGGGATCGCCGTCATGCTTGGCCTGAGCACGGGCTCCACGTGGACGCACCTCATCCCCGGCCTCCTGCTCACGGGCTTTGGCATCGGCATCGTCAACCCCGCCATCGCCAAGATCGGCCTCGGCGTGGTGGAGCCGCAGCGAAGCGGCATGGCCTCAGGGATCAGCAACACGTTTCGCATCGGCGGGCTGGCGACCGGGGTGGCCGCGCTCGGCGCGGTCTTCCAGCACCAGCTCACCAGCGAGCTGTCGGCGCACAGCGGTCTGGGCGTGCCCGCGTCGGCGCTCGCCAAGACCATCGCCTCGGGCGGCACCCGTGCGGCCGTTGCCAGCGACCCGCATGACTCGGGGATCACAGCGGCCTCCCACCACGCGTTCGTCTCGGGGATGAACGATCTTCTGGCCATCGGCGCGATCGCGGTGTTCCTGGGCGCGGTCTGCGGCGTCGCGCTCGTGCGGCGGCGGGATTTCCACGCATTTGGAGCGGCTCGCGGCTGAGGAGTAGGCTGGCGCTCATGCCGGCCACCGTGCACCTGTCGCGGCTCACGCCGCTGTCGTTCCTCGAGCGCAGCGCCACCGCGTTCCCCGATCGCCTCGCGGTGGTCGACGGCGATCGCCGCCTGACCTGGTCTGAGCTGCGCGAGCGCGCCCGGCGTCTCGCGGTCGCGCTCCAGGCAAGCGGGATCGAGCGCGGCGACCGGGTCGCCTTTCTGGCACCGAACACGGTCGAGTTGCTCGAGGCCCACTACGGCGTGCCCGGGGCCGGCGCGGTGCTGGTGGCGATCAACACCCGGCTGACCCGGGACGAGATCGCCTACATCCTGGGCCACTGCGGTGCGCGCATGCTGGTCGTTGACCACACGCTGGCCCACCTCGCGGACGGCGCCGCGCTCGAGCGCGTCATCGTCTGCGGCGACGGCGGCGAGTACGAGGAGTTCCTGGCGGCGGCCGGCGAGGGCGAGCCCGACGACCGGATCGAGTCCGAGGACGACACGATCAGCATCAACTACACGAGCGGGACGACGGGCCGGCCGAAGGGCGTCATGTACACGTACCGAGGCGCGTATCTGAACGCGCTGTCGGAGGCCGCCCACTCGCGCCTCGACTCGCGCTCGGTGTACCTGTGGACGCTGCCGATGTTCCACTGCAACGGCTGGTGCTTCACCTGGGCGGTGACCGCGCTCGGAGCGACACACGTCTGCCTCCGCAAGGTGGATCCTCCGCTGGTCTGGAGGCTGATCGCCGACGAGGGCGTCACGCATCTGAACGGCGCCCCGACCGTGCTGGTGATGCTCGCCTCCGACCCGGCCGCGCGCGTGCTCGAGCAGCCGGTGCTGGTCACGACCGCCGGCGCTCCCCCGCCGCCGGCGGTGATCGAGCGTACCGAGGCTCTGGGCTTTCGCATCAACCACCTGTACGGCCTGACTGAGACCTACGGGCCGATCACGATCTGCGAGTGGAATCCCGACTGGGACGGCCTCGACGTGGAGGAGCGGGCGCGCCTGAAGGCGCGGCAGGGCCTCGCGATGCTGACGGCCGATCCCGTGCGTGTGGTCGATCCCCAGATGCACGACGTTCCCGCTGACGGGGAGACGATGGGCGAGGTCGTCATGTGTGGGAACAATGTGATGAAGGGGTACTTCGACGACCCGGCGGCGACCGCCGAGGCGTTTCGCGGTGGCTGGTTCCACTCGGGCGATCTGGGGGTCATGCACCCGGACGGCTACGTCGAGCTGCGCGACCGCGCCAAGGACATCATCATCTCGGGCGGCGAGAACATCTCGACCATCGAGGTCGAGCAGGCGCTGGTGCGCCACCCCGATGTGCTCGAGGCCGCGGTGGTTGCGATCGCCGACGAGAAGTGGGGCGAGCGGCCGAAGGCGTTCGTGACGCTTCGGCCGGGTTCGACCCTCACCGAGCGGGAGCTGATCGCGTTCTCGCGTGAGACGCTGGCGGGATTCAAGGCGCCGAGCGCCGTCGAGTTCGGCGATCTGCCCAAGACCTCGACCGGGAAGATCAAGAAGTACGAGCTGCGGGCCCGCGAAGTCATCTAACGTCACCGCGTGCCGCCGCTCCTGCGCCAGCGCGTCTTTCGCCTCTACTGGTCAGCGCAGAGCATCTCGATGCTGGGCGACCAGATCACCGGGATCGCGCTGCCCCTGGTCGGAGTGATCACGCTCAAAGCTTCACCGGCGCAGATGGGGGTGCTGACCGCGCTCGTTTGGGCGCCGAACCTCGTCCTCGGTCTCCATGCCGGCGCGCTCGCCGATCGGTGGGGGCGGCGGCGGATGGTGATGATGGCCGCCGACGTCGGCCGGGCGCTGCTGCTCGCAAGCGTGCCTGCTGCGGCCGCCTTCGGTGCGCTCAGCATGGCGCAGCTCTACGCGGTGGCGTTCGCGGCCGGCAGTTTGAGCGTCTTTTTCAACGTGTCGGACAGCACCCTCTTCATCTGCATCGTCGAGCGCGAGGACTACCTCGCCGCGAACTCCCTGGTCTACGGAAGCCGCGCAGCGACGTTCATGGCCGGTCCGAGCCTGGGCGGCCTTCTCATCCAGGCGCTGTCCGCGCCGGCGGCCCTGTTGGTGGACGCCGCGTCGTTCCTCGGATCGGCGGGGTTTCTGAGTCGCATCGCGCCGGTGGAGCCAGAGCCCCAGCCGCCCGAGCCCGGTCACCTCACCGCCGGCGTCCGGTTCATCCGGCGCACGCCGATCCTCCTCTACGAGCTCGCTTCGGTGGCGACGGTGAACTTCTTCAACCTCGCGTTCTTCGCCCTGTTCCTGCTCTACGCGGTGCGGACGCTGCACGTGCACGCCGGAACGCTCGGCATCGTCCTGGGCATCGGCGCCATCGGCGGCATGCTGGGAGCCGTCGTCACCCGGCGCCTCACCGACCGGATCGGCATCGGCCCGAGCTACGTCGTGGGATTGGTGCTCTTCCCCGCCCCGCTGATCCTCGTCCCACTCGCCGGCGGGTCGCACACACTGGTGCTCGCGCTGCTGTTCCTCGCCGAGTTCGGATCGGGAATGGGCGTCATGATCCTCGACATCACCGCTGGATCAATCAACTCCGCGCTCATCCCGAGCCACATGCGGGCGCGCGTTCAGGGCGCGTGGACGATCGTCAACTACGGCGTGCGGCCGCTCGGGTCGCTCGCCGCCGGCCTTGCCGCGAGCGTATTCGGCATTCACGCAACGCTCTGGGTCGCCACGGTCGGGGGCGCCCTGAGCGCGCTCTGGCTCCTGCCCTCGCCGCTGCCCGGCCTGAAGGTTTTGCCCGAGCGCGCCGCCGAGTAGGGCGGGTCACACCTGCCCGGGATAGAAGCCGAGGCGGGCGAGCGGCTCGACGATCTCGTGCTCCTCGTAGGAGAGGTGCGAGAGCAGCGAGTCGGTCAGGGCGTCGATCGCCACCTGGATCGGGCGGTAGTCGTCGGGGTGGTTGATGTGGTCGACCAGAGCGTGGTCGACGGCCTGGATGGCGTCGTGGATGACCAGGTGCTCGTCGGCGAGCCGCTCGATCACCGGCTCGAGGCTGCGGTCGCTGCGCGCGAGGTGCGGGAAGATCGCGTCGTCCTCGAGGCCGTGGTGCTGGGCGACCGCGCCGCAGTAGCGCGAGCAGAACGCGCCCAGCGTCCAGTCGTTCTGTCGCAATGCCATCTCGTTGAGGGCCGACCGGGCGCCCCCGGCGCTCAGGCCACCGTCGCGCACCTGCGCCAGGGTCTCGCGGAGCTCGGTCAGTTCCGTTCGCAGCATGTCGTGCACGTCAACGAGGTGCTGGCCGACGAGCCGTCCGCGCCTCGTGTACTCCACGTCGGGGCCGGACTCGAGGCGATGGGGTCGCGTCGATTCGTCCCACGGAACGGCGGTGCTGAGGCGCACGCCTGGGTCCGGTGTCGGCCGCACACCGAGCCGGTCGTACTCCGACTCGGTGCCGGCGATGGGCTCGACGGGTTCGGCGGGAGCGCCGGAGCTCGCCCCCGACCGCGCCGCCGCGACCCGCTCACGCACGGCCGGCGCGACCTCCGTCGCCCACGTCTGGACGGCGGTGGCCTCGTCGGCCGCGAGGATGAACGTGCCGATCCCGTCCTCGAGTGCGAGCCGCGTCAGCTCCTCCGCCCACTCCGCGGGGG
>DATCPV010000047.1:0-6828 GCA_036569885.1 Gaiellales bacterium
ACGCAGACGACGTCGATCCCGTCCTGTGCCACGAGGCGGTGCAGCGCGCCGGCTCCGAACGCCGACGTGCCGAAGAACGCGACCCTCACGCCTTCAGGCGCAGCTCCCGCAGAGCTGCGCGGCGGTCCTCCTGGGGAGCCCGGTCGATGATGAGGACGCCGTCCAGGTGGTCGAGCTCGTGCTGGATGACGCGCGCCTCGAGCCCCTCGGCCTCGACCTCGACCGGCGCGCCCGACTCGTCAAGGCCCTGCGCGACGACGCGCACATGGCGCTCCACCGGCACCGTCACCTCGCCTCCGAGGAGCGACAGACAGCCCTCGGTATCCACCTCGGTCTCGTCGGACTTCTCGCCCAGCTGCGGATTGATCAGCACGCGAACGGGGTCGTCGGCGCTCGCCCGGTAGACGAACACACGCCGCAGCACACCGACCTGCGGCGCGGCGAGGCCGACGCCGTGCGAGCGGCGCATCACCTCGGACATCCGCTCCACCAGGTTGCGCACCTCGTCGTCCACCTCGGCGATCGAATTGGCAGCCACGCGCAGCGCGGGATCGGGGTACTGACGCACGAGCTGCATCGCCATCTGATGGTGCGCACGCCG
Source organism: Gaiellales bacterium (assembly GCA_036569885.1). Taxonomy (GTDB): domain Bacteria; phylum Actinomycetota; class Thermoleophilia; order Gaiellales; family JAICJC01; genus JAICJC01. The sequence goes on from DATCPV010000047.1 coordinate 602, forward strand.
CTCGCGCTCCCGCTCGCGTTCGCGCTCGGGATCGGGCTCAATGTCCTCGCCTGCGTCGGGGATCTCCTCGGGTTCGACGTCCGCCATGCGCTGGAATGCTACCGAGCCGGCGATGCCGCGACGATGTCACCCGCGGGCACGACCTCGGCATAGCCGTCTGCCAGGGCGGCGACGAACGCGGCATGGACATCGGCGGCGGGGATGGTGCGGCCGCCGAACCCGAGCGCCATGGTCGCGCAGGCGTCGTGCGCCAGAGTTGTCTCGAAGCCCAGGTCGACCGCCGCCCGGACGGTGGCGTCGACGCACATGGCGGTCATCATCCCGCACACGACCAGGCTCTCGACCCCCGCGGAGCGGAGTTGCTCCTCGAGCGGCGTCTCGAGGAAGCTGTTCGGGTTGGCCTTCTGCAACACGGTCTCGCCGGCGGCCGGCCGCACCGACTCGTGGATCTCGACGCCGTCGGTGCCCGGGACCATGAAGGTCGCGTCGGGCGCGTCCCACACGTGCTGCATGTGCACCACCGGCTCACCGGATGCGCGGAACGCATCCAGGAGCTCGCGGGCGTGCGCCGCGGCCCGCTCGGGACCCTCCAGCGGGTTCTGGCCACCGGGGAAGTAGTCGTTCTGGATATCGACGATCACAAGTGCTCTCGACATGCGCGCACCCTACCGGACGGCCGCTTCTAGCCGAGCGATTGCGGGTCGACGTCGACCACCGCCGTGGCACCGGCCCGGCGCAGGTCGGGGGCGAGGTCGCGCAGGAGCCCCCGCAGCACCCCGGCGGCGCGGACGGCCGACGTCGTCTTGATCAGGACGTGGCTGCGGCTGCGGTCGCGCAGCCGCATGAGCGGTGCCGGGCCGAGCACGATGTCGCCCGAGAGGGCCGGCCTGGCGGCCTCCGCGATCGTCGCCGCGACGTCGCGGGCGACGTTCGCCGAGCCGGCCGTTGCCAGCACGCGCACCAGGCGCCGAAACGGCGGATAGTCGAGCTCCCGGCGCCGCTCGAGCTCCCCCTCGATGAACTCCGCCACCGCATGCCGTGCGGCCAGCACCACCGGCCGCAGCTCTGGGCTCCAGGTCTGGATGAGCACCCTGCCGCGAGGGTCGCCCGGGCGCCCCGGCCGGCCGGCGAGCTGGGTGAGGAGCGCGAAGGTGCGCTCCTCTGCGCGGAAGTCCGGGATGGCCAGCGCCAGGTCGGCGTCGAGCACCGCGGCGAGGCCGACGCCCGGCATGTCGTGGCCCTTGGCCACCAGCTGCGTCCCCACCAGCACGGCGGCCGTGGCGCGCCGGAACCGGCGCAGTGTCGATTCGGGCTCGCCCGGCTGGGCGGCGATGTCGGCATCGAGGCGCATCACCTCGAGGTGCGTGAACCGGCGCACCAGCTCGTCTTCGACGCGTGTGGTGCCCGCGCCGATATGCGCCAGATCCACCGAGCCGCATATCGGGCACGCGCGCGGAAGCGGCTGGTCGGCGCCGCAGTGGTGGCACACGAGCCGGCGGCCGTGCTGGGTGAGCGCGACGTCGCAGCGGTCACATCGCCAGGTGCGGCCACAGGGGCGGCAGTGGATCGCCGCAGCCGCGCCGCGCCGGTTCTGGAGCAGGATCGCCCGGCCGCCGTTGTCGTCGATCCCGGCCAGGGCGTCCACCAGCGGCCGTGTGAGCGGGTAGCCCCCGTCGGCGCGCAGATCGACGATGTCGACCGCGGGCAGAGGCCCTCCCACGCGCACCGGCAGGCTCACGCGGTTGCGGATCCCAAACCACGACTCCGGCCGGGGCGTGGCGCTCCCGAACATGACGACCGCGTGCTCGAGCCGTGCTCGCTTGGCGGCCACGCGGCGGGCGTCGTAGCGCGGATCGGCCTCGTGCTTGTAGGAGGCGTCGTGCTCCTCGTCGACGACGATCACGCCCAGATCGGGCACGGCCGCGAACACCGCGGAGCGGGCGCCGACGACCACGCGGGCCTCGCCCGCGGCGATTCGGGCGTGCTCGCTGCCTCGGCGCGTGGGCGAGATCCCGCTGTGCAGGACGGCCACAGTCGGGCCGAAGCGGGCGATGAAGCGAGCCGCCGTCTGGGGCGTGAGCGCGATCTCGGGCACGAGCACGATCGCCCCGCGCCCGTGCTGCAGGGCATGGTCGATCGATCGCAGGTAGACCTCGGTCTTGCCCGAGCCTGTGACGCCGTGCACCAGGAGGTCGCCGCCTCCACCTACGAGCGCCTCCGCGCACGCGGCCACCGCCCGCTCCTGCTCGGGGGTGAGCGTCACGTGCACGTCATCGGCGACGGCCGATGGAGCCGGATCGAGCGCGACCAGGCCCCGCGTCGCCATCCGGCGCACGGTGTCGCGGGTCGTCCCGACCGCCGCAACCAGATCGGACAGCGGCAGCGGGGCGAGGCCCACCTGGGCGAGCACCTCGGCCTGACGCCGTGTGGCCCCCTCCATGGTCACGAACCGCACCCACGGATCGGCCTCCCGTACTCCGGCCGCCGGCGGGATCACCAGTGAGACGGCCCGCGGCAGCGTCGAGGCGTACGTCGAGGCCACCCATTCGGCCAGTGCCAGGAGCGGTTCGGGCACCTCGCCGACGACGCCCATGACCGGCTTCAACCCCTCACCGGCGCGGGCCTCGACTGCGGTGACCACCCCCCGCACCACCCGCGTCCCCAGCTCCACCTCGACCAGTGATCCGCGGTGCACGGTCTCCCGCAGGCTCTCGGGCAGCGCGTAGTCGAACGCATGGTCGACCGCACGGGCGGTGACCAGCGGGTGCACGCAGGCGACCGCGCCCGGCCCGGTGGTCACGTCCGGCTGGTGAAGTCGATCACGACCGGGCAGCCCTCGAGTCCCAGCCGCCGCCGCAGCTGGTTCTCGACGAAGTAGCCGTAGTCGCGGGTCACCAGGCTGCGATCGTTGGTGACGATCCGGAAGCGGGGCGGCCGGGTGCGATACTGGGTCGCATACAGCATGTTCAGCCGCCGGCGGCCGTCGCGGGGCGGCTCGCGCAGGCTGCCGATCTCGGCCATCGCCCGGTTCAGGGCGCCGGTGCCGACGCGGGACGTATAGCGGTCGAACAGCTCCTCGACCGTGTCCAGCACCCGTTCGACGTTGCGGCCGGTGAGGGCCGAGGACGTGACGATCGCCGGCCGCTGGCGCAACTTGCCCTCGAGCCGGTCGGCGGCGTCCTCGACGGTCGTCTCCGCGATGTCCCACTTGGAGAGGACGACGATCGTCGCGCAGCCCGCCCTGCGGGCCTCGTCCGCCACACCCAGATCGCCCTCGACGACCCCCTCGGACGAGTCGATCAGGACGAGGGCAACGTCGGCCCGCTCGGCGGCGGCCAGGGCGCGCACCTCGCTGTAGTACTCGATCCCCTGCCGGTGGCGGCGCTTGCGGCGCAGGCCGGCGGTGTCGATCAGGCGGAAGTGCCGCTCGCCGCGCACGAACGGGGTGTCGATGGCATCGCGGGTCGTGCCCGGCTGCTCGGAGACGATCACGCGCGGCCGGCCGAGGATGGCATTCAGGAGCGACGACTTGCCGACGTTGGGGCGGCCGAGGATCGCGACGCCGATCTCGTCGGCGCCGTCGCCCACCGGGCGGCCGCCGCCCTCGACGCCGTCGAGCCGCTCGACGATCGCGTCCAGGAGATCGCCCGTGCCCCGGCCGTGGAGGGCCGAGACGGGGATCGGGTCGCCCAGCCCCAGGCTGTGCAGCTCGAGCGCCCCCGGCTCGTGGGCGGCATCGTCGATCTTGTTTGCCACGACGATCACCGGCCGGCCCGAACGGCGCAGGATCTGCGCGATCTCCTGATCACCGGCGGCCAGGCCGGCGCGGGCGTCGATCACCACCGCCACGACGTCGGCCTCCTCGACCGCCCGCCGCGCCTGCGCCGCGACCTGGGCCTGCATGGGCGAGTCGTCGCCCACGTCCAGGCCGCCGGTGTCGATGAGCACGAACGTCCGCCCGCGCCATTCGCAGGTCATCTCGTTGCGGTCGCGCGTGACCCCCGGCCGCTCGTCCACGACCGCGTGCCGCGACGACGTGAGCCGATTCACCAGCGTCGACTTGCCCGCATTGGGGAATCCCACGACGGCGACCACGCCGATGCGCTCCTCGGCCGCGCTCATCCCGCCTGCTCGTACAGGGCGCGGATCTCGGCCATCAGCTCGTCCGCGGTCTCTCGGTAGGCCTGCGCCGCACGCCGGCCGCCGCGCTCGTATGTCCGGGCAGGGCCGAAATGGATGCGCACCCGCCTCCCGGGGCGCCAGTTTCCGGTGCCGCGCACCGCGGCCGGCACGACCACGGCGTCCTCGACGACGGCGCAGCGGCCGGCTCCGGCCTTGGCGCCGTCGAGCTCGGCCTGGCGGTGTCCCTGGATGAAGATCCCCACGATGCCGCCGGCCTCGACGATCTCGTGGACCGTGCGCAGCGCGTCGCGGTCTGCCTCTCCTCGGCGCACCGGAAACCCGCCGCCCCAGGCGATCACCCGGCCGAGGATGGGGATGCCGAAGAGCTCGGCCTTGGCCATGTAGCGGATCGTGCGCGGCTGCACCCTCCCGATCGCCGGGATGTCCCACCAGGACTCGTGGTTGGAGACGATCAGCACCGGGCCCTCGGGCGGGATGTGCTCGGTGCCGGCAGCGCGCGGGCGCAGCAGCACCCCGGTCACGAGCCCCAGCGTGTGCCGGAGCACCCACCAGGCCCGGTCGTAGCGCTCGAGCTCGGGCGCGGTCACGCCGCCGCCTCCACCAGCCGCAGCACCTGCTCGACGACGTCGGGCACGCTCAGCCCGGACGTATCGATGACATGGGCGTCGGCGGCCGGGGCGAGCTGCTCGGAGTCATGCCGGTCGCGGGCGGCGATCGTCTCGGCCACCTCCGCCGGGTCCAGCCCGAGATCGACCGCGCGGCGGGCTGCCCGCGACTCGAGCGACGCGACGAGGTACACCTTGACGTCCGCACCGGGGCAGACGCGGGTGCCGGTGTCACGGCCCTCGAGCACGGCGTCGTGCGCCAGCGCCCGCTGGCGGGCGCGCATCCGCTCGCGCACCTGCGGGTGCCGCGAGACGGCGCTCACCCGCGCGGAGACCTCCTCGCTGCGCAGGTCGACGGGCGCTGACGGCGCCTGGCCGACCAGCCCGGCCAGCGCATCGCCGTCGTCAGGATCGATGCCGTGCTGCATGGCGGCCGCGGTCAGCTCGCGGTACATCGAGCCCGTGTCGACGTAGCGGTAGCCGAGCCGGTCGGCGAGCGCGCGCGCGACCGTGCTCTTGCCCGCCCCGGCGGGCCCGTCGATCGTGATCACCACCGCGCCCCCACTGCGCCAAAAGGGGTCTGACCCCGTTTGGCGCGGCTCATGCCGTCACCCCGGCCAGGCGCTCGGAGAAGTCGGGGAAGCTCACGCCAAGCGCATCGGAGCCGGACACCTCGACGCCGTGCTGGGAGCACACGCCAGCGACGGCGCCGAGCATGGCGACCCGGTGGTCGCCGGCGGCCTCGACGCGGCCGCCGCGAAGCCGCGTCGGCACACCGCGAATGCGAAACCCGTCGTCGAGCGCCGTCACGTGGCCGCCGACCGCATTGAGGGCGTCAGCGACGGTGGCGATGCGGTCGGACTCCTTGACCCGCAGCTCGCCGGCGCCGCGAATGGTGGTGACGCCGTGGGCGAAGCACGCCAGGAGCGCCACCAGCGGCAGCTCGTCTATGAGCGACGGCACGAGTTCGGCCTCGATCTCGGTCGCAACCAGCTCGGCCGGGCGCACCTCGATGTCGGCGACCGGCTCGGCCGCCGCCAGGCGGCGGTTGAACAGCCCCACCCGGGCGCCCATCCGCTCCATCACGGTCAGCAGGCCCGTGCGGGTCGGGTTGATGCCGATCCCGCGCAGCGTCAGTCCCGAGCCCTGCACGATCGTGGCCGCGACCACGAACGGGGCGGCCGACGAGAAGTCGCCGGGCACGCGCACCTCGTCCAGGTGCAGTGTCGCGACGGGCGAGACCGCGACCCGGCCGGGGCGGCGGTCGACGGGCGCCCCCGCCTCGCGCAGCATCCGATCGGTGTGGTCGCGAGTCGGCACGGGCTCCTCGACCACCGTCATGCCCCGGGCGGCGAAGAGCCCGGCCAGAAGGATGCACGACTTCACCTGGGCCGAGGCCACGGGCAGGCGGTAGGTGATCGGATCGATCGCGCCCGAGGTACGCAGGCGCACCGGCGGCCGCCCGTCGGTCATCTCGAG
>DATCPV010000048.1:0-1524 GCA_036569885.1 Gaiellales bacterium
CTGCCGACGAGCGCCGCCTCGGCGGCGGGGACGCGCAGGATCGTCGGCGCAAGCGCGGTGATCGCGATGCGAGCCGCGGTGATCTCCGCCCCGTCCAGCGTGACCGCGCAGGTCGCCCCGACGACGGCGATCTCCATCTGCCGGCGGTACTCCAGACGGGCGTAGCAGCTGCCGCTCCCGGCCGGCGGGCCGGGCAGCTCGATGGCGACGAGCAGCTCGTCGGGCTGGGCGGAGGTTCGGCCGGGCCCCGTCAGGAGCTCCTCGAGCGGCAGCCGGCGCTCACCGCCGGCCGAGACGAGCACCGCAGCGGCGGCGAAGCACATGAGCGGGCCGCCGGTCTCCATCGCCGGCGACGCGTTCATGACGTTGCCGCCGATCGTTCCGACGTGGCGGGTGGCGTGGCTGCCGACGATGGCCGAGGCATCCGCGAGCGCGGTGAACCGCTCACGCACGAGTGGGTGCTCGACGAGGTCGGTGTGGCTGGCCAGCGCTCCGATGCGCAGGCCGCCGCCGGCCTGCTCGGTGATCCCGCGCAGCTCTTCCAGCTCGTGGATTGCGACCAGGGCATCGGGGAGCGGCGACTTGCCCTGGCGGTCGCCGACGACCAGGTCGGTGCCGCCGGCGATCGGCCGGGCACCCGCCCGGACGGCTGCCAGCGCCTCGTCGAGCGTCGCCGCGGCGACATAGGTCGCGGTCATTCCCGCACCGCCTCCCAGACGCGCAGCGGCGTCATCGGCAGCTGGTGCACCCGCCGGCCCGTCACCTTCGCGATGGCGTTGCCGACCGCGCCCGGCGTGGGAACGCACGGCGGCTCTGCCACCGCCTTGGCGCCGTTCGGGCCGGCGTTGGGGTCGGGCGCGCCCACCCAGTCGACCCGGATGGCGGGGACGTCCGCAGCCGTCTGCAGCTTGTAGTCGAGCAGGTACGGGTTGAGGTTGCGGCCGTCGTCAGAGATCTGCGAGCCCTCCGAGAGCGCCATGCCGATGCCCATCGCCACACCGCCCTCGACCTGTCCGTCGGCGCCCATGCGGTTGAGCACCCGGCCCGAGTCATGCGCGGCCGCCACCTCGAGCACGCGCACGACGCCGGTCGCGCGGTCGACCTTGCAGCGCACCGCATGGGTCATGAAGGTCGGGGCGAGGAACGACTCCATGCCCAACCGCCCGGTGCATCCCGAAGCGTCGCAGTCGGGCAGCGGCGCGGGCGATCCCGATCCGCGGCCCAGCAGCAGCTTGTCGCCCGCCGCCTTCTCGGCCAGCTCCGAGATGTCCACGCCGGTCGTCGGGGAGCCCTTCACCTGCACCCGGCCGGCGACCAGCTCCAGGTCGGCCCGGGCCGCCTCCAGCACATCCTCGGCCAGTTCGAGCAGCTGGTCGCGCACGTCGATCGCCGCCTGCACCACCGCCCGGCCGTTGTTGAAGGTCGTCTGCGAGCCGGAAGCGCCCGCGTCCCAGGGCCCCGCGTCGGTGTCCTGATAGACGACCGTGAACTGCTCCGGCCGCATCCCGAGCACCTCGGCCGCCA
>DATCPV010000049.1:0-5137 GCA_036569885.1 Gaiellales bacterium
GGTGCGAGATCGTGCCGAGCGGGATCGCGCCCTTTACCGTCGGCGGGTTCAGCGCCTCCGCGAGCAGAGAGATATGCGGATCACCGAGCTTCCACGACAGCTTGTAGATGCCCTGCATCGGCCCGCTTCGCATCTTCGCCCGCAGGTGGGTGAGCGTCACGCCGGGGCGGAGGTTCTTCGTGCACCAGAGCGGGACGGGCGGGCACGTGTAGGACACGATCGGGCCGCTGATGTGTGGCTTGATGGCCAGGGCCGCCTGCGCCGGATAGAGGATCGCCACGGAGGCAAGGGTGAACGTGATCGAGACCCGTGAACGGCGCAACGCGGAACCCCGGTGGCAGGCAAAGACTGGTTGTGCTCGTGATCGGCACCGGCGCACGCCGATTCGCCCCCCCAAAGCGGGGATCCGCTCGACGGTTATCGGAGATTCAGGAGGGCTGCGGGGACTCCGGCGGCGGGCCGGAGGCGATGTTGCCCGGGAGCGGCAGCCCGATCCCGCGCGGCCGCGACGGCTCCTTGCGGGGCTGCTCGGCCGGCGTATCGGTCACCCTCGGCTCGTGGTCCACGAAGACCACCTCCGGGTCCTCGCCGGCGAGCAGCCGCTGGAACTGGCTGGCGTCGAACGTCTCGTACTGGATCAGGATCTTCGACATCCGGTTCAGCTCGTCGATGCTGCCCCCGAGCACCTCACGGGCGCGCTCGTGCGCCTGCTCGACGATCCGGCGGATCTCGTCATCGATCTCGCGCGCGATCTCTTCCGAGTAGTCGGCCTCGTGGCCGAAGTCGCGGCCGAGGAAGGGCTGGCTCGAGTCCCGGCCGAACGTGCGCGGGCCGAGCTTCTCGGACATCCCCCAGCGCGTGACCATGCGCTTGGCCGTGTCGGTCGTCTTGTTCAGGTCGTCCTCGGCGCCGGTCGTGACCTCGCCGAAGACGAGCTCCTCGGCGGTGCGGCCGCCCAGGTTCTTGGCCAGGCCGTCGAGCAGCTCGGCGCGCGAGCGCATGAACTTGTCCTCGGACGGAAGCGTGACGACGTAGCCGAGCGCCATGCCACGGCCGACGATCGAGATCTTGTGCACCGGATCGTTGTGCTCGAGGAAGTGCCCGACCAGCGCATGCCCCATCTCGTGCACGGCCGTGATCTCGCGCTCCTTCGGCGACAGGAGGCGGGTCTTCTTCTCGGGGCCGGCGATGACGCGCATGATGCCCTCTTCGAGCTCCAGGTTGTCGATCTGCTTCTTGCCCTTGCGGGCGGCGAGCAGGGCCGCCTCGTTGACCAGGTTGGCCAGGTCGGCGCCGGTGAACCCTGGCGTCTGGCCGGCCAGGGCTTCGATGTCGACGGCCGATGCCATCGGCTTGCCCCGGCTGTGCACCTCGAGAATGCGCTTGCGGCCGACGCGGTCCGGCCGGTCGACGACGACCTGGCGGTCGAAGCGGCCGGGGCGCAGAAGCGCCGGGTCGAGGATGTCGGGCCGGTTGGTGGCCGCGATCAGGATCACGTTGTCCTTCATCTCGAAGCCGTCCATCTCGACCAGCAGCTGGTTCAGCGTCTGCTCGCGCTCGTCATGGCCGCCGCCCATGCCGGCGCCGCGATGGCGGCCGACGGCGTCGATCTCGTCCATGAAGATGATGCACGGCGAGTTCTGCTTGGCCTGCTCGAACAGGTCGCGCACGCGGCTTGCACCGACGCCGACGAACATCTCGACGAAGTCGGAGCCCGAGATCGAGAAGAACGGCACGCCGGCCTCGCCTGCGACCGCGCGGGCGAGCAGCGTCTTGCCGGTGCCGGGAGGTCCGAACAACAGCACCCCCTTGGGGATGCGCGCGCCGAGCGCCTGGAACTTCTTCGGGTTCTCGAGGAACTCCTTGATCTCCTGCAGCTCTTCGACGGCCTCATCGACCCCCGCCACGTCCTTGAACGTGATCTTGGGCGAGTCGACCGACATCCGCTTGGCGCGGCTTTTGCCGAAGCTCATCACCTTGGAGCCGCCGCCCTGCATCTGGTTCATCAGGAAGATCCAGAAGACGAAGAAGAGCAGGAAGGGCAGGATCGTGATCAGCGCGCTCCACCACGGCGAGCCACCGGTCTTCGCCCCGTCGACGGGAAGGCCCTGACCCTTCGCCAGCTTGAGCTCGTCGTTCAGGAGCTGGATCGACGGGATGCCGACGCTGTAGGTGACCGTGGAGCCGTTGTTCCCGGCCTCCGTGTAGGTCACGCTGTTGCCGGCAAGGTCGGATTTGATCGACGTGACCTTGTCGCTATTGGTGTCGGCGACCAGGTTCGACCACTTCGGGCTCTTGCTATTGCTCGACGAGTTGACGATCTTCAGCGCGAAGAACGCCAGCACGAGCACGACGAGAATTGGAAAGAGTGCGCTCTTGAAAAGTCTGTTCACAACGCTTCGCCTAGTTCTCCCAGGGGACGGAATCGGACGGCCCTGCCCGCGGTCGCCGGAAGCCTCACACCCGTGCGAACGATACCACGGTGATTTCGCACGCCCGGGTATCGGCGCCGACGCCACGCTTCTGTAGCGCCGCGTGGTACGGGCGGACTAGGAGAACTCGTCGGGGAGCTTGGACTCGTCCAGCGCGGCCACGTAGGGCAGGCCCCGGTAGCGCTCGCCGTAATCCAGGCCGTAGCCGATCGCAAAGCGGTTTGGGATCTCGAACCCGACGTAGCGGCAGACGACGTCGGCCTTGCGCCGCGCCGGCTTGGTGAGAAGGGCGCAGACCTCAAGCGACGCCGGCCGCCGCGCGCGCAGGTTCCGCAGCAGATAGGACAGGGTCAGGCCTGAGTCGACGATGTCCTCGATCACGACCACGTGGCGGCCCTCGATGTTGGCCTCGAGGTCCTTCAGGATGCGCACGACGCCCGATGAGTCGGTGCTGTTGCCGTAGCTCGAAACGGCCATGAAGTCGATCTCGCAGGGGACGGTGATCCGCCGCACGAGATCGGCAAGGAAGAACACGGCGCCCTTGAGCACGCACACGAGCAGAGGGTCGAGGCCGGCGTAGTCGCGCGAGAGCTCTTCACCCAGTTCCTCGACCCGAGCCCGCAGCGCATCGGCCTCGACCAGCACCTCGGCGATCAGTGGATCGCGCTCGAGGCCGGTCGCGTCGACGTTCATCGCGGCGGAGGATACCGGGTCCCCGGGGGGACGAAGGCGAGTGTGGCGCGGTCGCGCACGGCCTCGAGGTCGCGGCCGAGCGACAGCCGCTCGATGCCGCTTCGCCGCGCCGCCACCGCCTCGAGCTTGGCGGTGAGGGCGCGCGGCAGGCGCAGCGGCCTGCCGGCGGCCTGTTCCGCGGCCTCGCGCAGCACCAGCACCCGCAGGGCCCGGGGCAGGTCGTCCAGGCTCGCCAGGTCGATGCGGGGCTCGACATGAGAGCCGGCCAGCTCTCGCAGGAGCTCGTCCAGCTCGCCCAGGAGCTCGGCGGAGCGGGCCAGGTTCACCTCGGCGCCGGGATGGACGCGGCGCAGCGCCGGCATCACCTCGTGGCGGATGAGGTTGCGGCGCAGGCGCGTGTCGGTGTTCGTGGCATCCTCACGCGTCTCGACGCCCTGCTCTGCGCACCACGCACGCGTCTCGGCCGCCGTGACGCACAAGAGTGGACGGGCGATGCCGCCGGCTCCCGGGCGCATCGCGCTGATGGCACGGGCGCCGGACGACGACACCAGCCGGTAGAGCACGGTCTCGGCCTGGTCGGACAGCGTGTGGCCGGTGACGATCGAGCGGCCCTCGGCGTGCTCACGGGCTGCGGCGTAGCGAGCTTCGCGCGCGCGAGCCTCGAGGTTCGGCCCCGCGCCCACGTCCACCGCAACCACGGTCGCCCCCAGGCCGGCGCAGTGCATCGCGTCGGCCAGCCCCTCGGCCCCGCGCAGGCCGTGCTCGACGTGCAGCGCCTCGACCTCGTAGCCGAGCTCGCGCAACACCCCCCAGACGCACACGGAGTCGGCCCCGCCCGAGACCAGCGCGAGCACAGGCTGGCCGGGCTCGAACAGGGCGTGCGCAGCGATGTAGCCGGCGACCCGGCTAGTCAGCGGTTCCGGGTCGCCCATTCTCGATCAGCACGAACCGGCGCACGAACGTCGTGCCCAGCTCGATGTAGCGGGCGTGGGCCGCCTGGGCTGCGTCGTCGTCTCCGGCGCCGCGGGCGCGCTCAATCTCGGCCTGCAGGTTGGCCAGGCGCTGCTCGAGCCGCAGCTCGAGCTGCTGCTCACGGGTGAGGTCGGCGTCGCGGCCGAGCAGCCGCAGCGCCCGCGGCCTCCACAGGGTCGCCAGCCGCTCGAGGCGCGGGTCGGTGCTGCGATCGAGGATCGCCCAGCCGCGCTCGGCGAAGGGCAGGAGCGCCGCCTGGTCGAAGGCGGCGAGGACGATCTCGGGTGAATATTGAGTGCCTGGCACCGAGTATTCATGCGTGAGGCGGCCGCCGCACCCGCACGGTTCCAGCAGCGGCTCCACGTGGGACTCGATGTCGGCGCTGCCCAGCCGGAAGTTCTGCTCGCCGCGCACCGCCAGCCGCACCAGGCCGACCTCGAGCGATCGGGTCGCCAGCTCGTGCACCGCACCGCAGCCGGAGCAGCGCCACGGATCGGTGCGTGCGGCGGGGATCATGCGGACACCGTAGCGGACAGGAAGTCGGCCATCTCGGCCGAGAACGCGTACGGCGCCTCCAGCATGGGCATGTGGCCGACCCCCGGCAGCACGCACTCGCGGGCGCCGAGCGCCGCCACGAGCGGCGGCCCGTTCTCGCAGCTGCTGCGGTCGCGGTCGCCCCAGATGACGAGCGAGGGCGCTCGCGCCGCCGCGCAGAGCTCCGGCAGGTCGAGTGCCTCGAGCGCCGGCATGACCGCCGGGACAGCAGGTGCCGAGCGGGCGGCATCGCCCAGCATCTCGCGGCCCATCTCCCGGTTGACGCCGTCGAGGCTCGCCATGCCGACGAACCAGCCGAAGACCGCCCGGCGGGGCAGGGCATACGTGGCGGCCGCGCCGCCCCACAGCGGCTCGGTTGCCGCCAGGGCGCGATGGAACGGCAGCACGAAGCGGGCCCGCCGCAGCTCGAGCGGGATCATGCCGATCGGCGAGCACGCCACCACGCCCGCCACGGGCCGCTGCGCAGCCCAGGCGACGGCGAGCGG
>DATCPV010000050.1:0-1704 GCA_036569885.1 Gaiellales bacterium
AGCACGCGGGCGCCGCCGACGTCGCCGAGGATCGAGAAAAGCGCTTCGCGGACACGGTCGGGGGTCGGCCGTGTGCCCCGCCCCGGCGGCGCCGCCAGGCGTGCACCCTTCCGTTCGCCCGCCACGATACGCATCCGCACACCGTACTCAGAACCTGGTTGCTAGGCCTGGGCGAGCCAGTCCACCTCGTCGCCGAATGTGCGCCGCGTGGCGGCCATGACGATTGCCGCGGTCGCCGATCCGAGTGTCGGATCCGCTTCGAGCAGCGCCGCGGCGTCTTCGCGAGCCTGCGCCGCCTGCCGGCGGTGACGGGTCAGGCGGGCGTGGCGCAGCTCCGGGATCCCGCTCTGCCGCGAGGCCAGCACCGTGCCCTCACCGCGGAGCTCCAGGTCGACGTCGGCCAGTTCGAAGCCGTCGGACGTCCGCGCCATCGCGTCCAGGCGGGCGCGGGCGTCGTCGGTGAGGGGATCGGCCAGAAGAACGCAGAAGCTCTCATGCGCGCCGCGTCCGACCCGGCCGCGGAGCTGGTGCAGCTGGGCGAGCCCGAACAGGTCGGCCTGCTCGATCACCATCAGCGTCGCGTTGGGCACATCCACGCCCACCTCGATCACCGTGGTCGCCACCAGCACCTGCACCTCGCCGCGCCGGAAGGCGTCCATCACCGGGCGACGGTCGCCGACCGCCATCTGGCCGTGCAGGCAGGCGACCCGATACCCGCGCAGCTCACCCTTGCCGAGCCGCGTGGCCTCGGACTCCGCCGCGGCGGCCTCGCGGTCAGCCTCGCTCTCGGCGACGAGTGGGCAGACGACGTACGCCTGGCGGCCCTCGTCGAGCAGCCGGCGCATGCGCGCGAACACCTCGTCGCGGCGGCCGAGCGGCAGCACGCGCGTCACGACGGGCGTCCGCCCTGGCGGCATCTCGTCGAGCACCGACACGTCGAGATCGCCGTAGACCGTGAGCGCCAGCGTGCGCGGGATGGGTGTCGCGGTCATGTGCAATACATGCGGGGAGGTGCCGGAGCGGGACTTCTCCTCGAGCGCCCGCCGCTGCTCGACCCCAAACCGGTGTTGCTCGTCGACGACGGCTACCCGCAGCGTCCCGAAGGTGATCTGGTCCTGGATCAGCGCGTGGGTGCCGACGACGACCAGCGGCCCGCCGCCGGCCACCTCGGCCACCGCGGCCCGGCGCTCGGCGGCCGGGGTTCCCTGCATCAAAGCGATCACGCGCACACCCAGCGGGATCAGCAGGTCGGAGAGGCCGATCAGATGCTGCGTGGCGAGCGTCTCGGTGGGTGCCATCAGGGCTCCCTGGCCCCCGCTCTCGACGGCGCGCACGAGCGCATGGGCCGCGACGGCCGTCTTGCCAGAGCCCACATCGCCCTGCAGCAGCCGCCGCATCGGCCGATCGCGTACGACGTCGGCGTCGATGGCGTCAATCGCGCGGGCCTGGGCGCCGGTGAGCTCGAACGGGAGCGCCGCCACGTACTGGGCGGAGAGCTCACTCGCGGCCGGCAGCGGCACCGCCCGGGCGACCGCATCGAAGTGCGCGCGGCGCTCGAGCATGCCCAGCTGCAGCAGGAAGAGCTCGTCGAAGGCCAGCCGCGACCGGCCCTCTCCGGCCTCTTCCTGGGTCTCGGGCCGGTGGCAGGCCGTCAGGGCGTCGCGCCGGAGCGGCAGCGCCCGCCGCTGCTTGGTGCGGTCGGGG
>DATCPV010000051.1:0-1767 GCA_036569885.1 Gaiellales bacterium
CCCTTCGACCACGCCGCGTAGGCCATCTTCACCGCCGACGCGTCTCCAGGACGGGCCGACACGACCTCCGGCTGGAGCGTCGAGCCGGCAACTGCCTTGGCCACCGCGCCCGCCTCGGCGCCCGACAGGTAGAGCCGCGTCGTGCCCGGCTCGGACGGCGGCGGGCCGATGATGCCGCCGTCGGCGAAGCTCGCGCCGCCGCCGGTGACGAGCTCCCCGATCGCGCGCGCGGTTGCGGGCGACACCGCGTTGGCATCGACATAGACACCGGTGTAGCCGACGATCTGCTCGGCCACCGCGGCCGCCGCATGCGGCGGGCACACCGACAGGATCAGGTCGCACTCTGCCGCCATGGCGGCGACGGTCCCGGCGTCTCTGAGCGCCGCAGCGGCGGCGCGCCTCGCCGTTGCCGGCCCTCGCCCCTCGGACGCCCACAGCACGTCGTACCCGCGGGCCCGCAGCGCCGACGCTACCGCCGCGCCCATCTCGCCGGGATGCAGCACGCCGATCACGAGTTCCCCCACGGTCCGAGTCTAGAGAAACCATCGAGCCGGCGGTCGCGCCCGCCGATGAAGGGAGTGGGCCATGACCGCATCCATCCGCCGCCTCCGCGACCCGCAGCCGCCGACCTTCGCCGTCGGCGAGATCGTTGCCGCGCTGTCGCACGCCCTCGACCTGACCGACGGCCAGCCGCCTGGCCACGCCAGGCGCAGCTGTCTGATTGCGCTCCGGCTCGGCGACGCGCTCGCGCTTCCGGCCGCCGACCGCGAGAGCCTCTACTACGCGATGTTGCTGAAGGACGCCGGCTGCTCGTCTTCGTCGGCGCGGATGACCGAGATCTTTGCCGCCGACGATCTCGAGCTGAAGCGGATCGCCAAGTCCATCGACTTCACGAGCCCGCGCCAGGCGATCGGATTCACGATGCGCGAGGCTGGCCGCGGCGACTCGACCCTCTCCCGCGCCCGCAGGGTGCTGACCGCGCTGCGTGGCATGGCCCACGAGGGCAGCCTCATGGTCGAGACGCGCTGTGAGCGCGGCGCCGACATCGTGACGATGCTGGAGTTTCCCGATTCGGCCGCCGACGCGGTGAGGTATCTGGACGAGCACTGGGACGGACGCGGCCAGCCGTACAAGCGGCGCGGGGACGCGATCCCGATCCTGGCCCGCATCGCCTGCCTGGCGCAGACCGCCGACGTGTTCATCACCCGGGACGGCCTCGCTGCCGCCCGCGAGATGATCCGCGTCCGCCGCGGCCGGTGGTTCGATCCCCGGGTGGCCGACGCATTCTCGGCCCTGCCCGACTCCGATCCGCTGTTCGCCGACCTGACGATGGGCCACGACGCCCCGGCGCCCGCCGGCGGGCCGGTATCGGCAGACGACGCGCGGGTCGACCGGATCGCCGAGGCGTTCGCCTCGATGATCGACGCGAAGAGCCCGTTCACCGCCAGCCACTCCGAGCGGGTGGCGGCGTACGCCGTCGGCATCGGCCGCGAGCTCGGCTGGGGCGAGCGGGAGCTGCGCGACCTGCGCCGCGCCGGCCTGCTGCACGACATCGGCAAGCTGGGCGTGTCCAACTCGATCCTCGACAAGCCCGGGAAGCTGACCACAGCCGAGTACGACATCGTCAAGCGCCACCCGCGCGACACCGAGGCGATCCTGCGCCACGTCCCGATCTTCTCCGGGCTGGCCGAGGCGGCCGCCGCCCACCACGAGCGGCGCGACGGGCACGGCTACCACCGCGGCCTGTCCGGTGCCGCGATCCCGCCG
>DATCPV010000052.1:0-4577 GCA_036569885.1 Gaiellales bacterium
CTTCGAGGACGGTGCGGTCGTCCTGCTCGACCAAACACTGTTGCCCACTGCGGTCGTCGAGGTGCGGCTCGTGACCTGGCAGGAGGTCGCCGAGGCGATTCGCAGCATGGTCGTGCGCGGCGCGCCGGCGATCGGCATCGCCGCCGCGTACGGCGTCGTCCTGGCGGCCTCGCGCAGCCGGGCGGGCAGCGTCGAGGTGCTGCGCGAAGACGTCGAACGTGCCTGCTCGGGACTCGTCGCCACCCGGCCGACGGCCGTCAACCTGGCCTGGGCGGTCGGTTGCATGCGCGAACGCGCCGCCGAGCCGTACGCCGACCCGCAGTCCATGCGCGACGCGCTGCTCGTTCAGGCCGAGTCGCTGCACGCCGACGAGGTCGACCGCTGCCGCCGAATCGGCGGCCACGGGGCCGAGCTGCTTCGCGCCGGCGCCCAGGTGCTGACGCACTGCAACGCGGGCGCGCTTGCGACCGCCGGCATCGGCACCGCCCTCGGCGTGATCCGGGCCGCCCACCGGCGCGACCCCTCGCTGCACGTGTGGGTGGACGAGACGCGGCCGCTCCTGCAGGGCGCCCGGCTGACGGCCTGGGAGCTGCGCGAGGAGGGCATCCCGGCCACGCTCGTCACCGACTCCGCCGCCGGCTGGCTGATGGCCCAGGGCAAGGTGGACGCGGTCATCACCGGCGCCGACCGGATCGCCAGAAACGGCGACGTGGCCAACAAGATCGGCACCTACGGACTGAGCGTCCTCGCCCGCGTGCACAACCTGCCCTTCTACGTCGCCGCGCCCACCTCGACCATCGACTCCGCCGCGGCCAGCGGCGAGGACATCCCCATCGAGCATCGCCGGGCCGACGAGCTCGGGCCGTCCGTGCCGGAGGGATTCGGCGTCTACAACCCCGCGTTCGACATCACCCCGGCCGCGAATATCAGCGCCATCATCACCGAGCACGGCGTGCGCCGGCCGCCGTACCGGTTCGCCTAGCCCGATTGGTTGCGCCGGTAGGGTAGGCGGATGGGCGATGACGCATTCGGGCGGCTGAGGGCGACGCTCGCCGAGCACGGCCAGGAGCAGCTCCTGCGCTTCTGGGACGAGCTCGACGGCGACGGCCGGACCAGGCTCGAACACGACCTGCGCTCGCTCGACCTCGACCTGCTCGACGAGCTCGTGGTGACGCTCGTGCAGGACCCGCAGCCGCCGATCGACGTTGATGGTCTGGAACCGGTCCTGCCGGCGCCGCCGCCCTCTCCGGAGGACATCGCCGAGGGCGAGGCGGCGCTTCGCGGCGGTGAGGTGGCGGTCGTCGTCGTGGCCGGCGGCCAGGGGACGCGGCTCGGCTTTGACGGCCCGAAGGGCTGCTACCCGATCGGGCCGGTGTCCGACCGCTCGCTGTTTCAGATCCACTGCGAGAAGATCGCCGCCCTTGGCGTCCTCCACGGCCGCACTCCGCCGCTCTACGTGATGACGAGCGACGAGAACCACGAGCCCACCGCCCGCTTCCTGGCCGAGCACCGGAACTTCGGGCTTCCGCACCTGCAGCTCTTCCGGCAGGGGACGATGCCCGCCGTCGCAGCCAGCACGGGAGCCGTGCTCCTGGCCGAGCGCGACCGGGTGGCGCTGAGCCCCGACGGCCACGGCGGCACCCTGCGCGCCCTCGACCGCGGCGGCTGCCTGGACGACATGCGCGACCGCGGAGTGGAGACTGTCTTCTACCTCCAGGTCGACAATCCGATGGTGGCGATCGCCGATCCCGGGTTCGTCGGCGCACACCGCTGCGCCGATGCCGACGTGTCGTCGAAGGTCGTGCGCAAGCGCGACCCGGCCGAGAAGGTGGGGGTGGTGGCCCGGCGCGGGGCCCGCCAGCTCGTGATCGAGTACTCCGATCTGCCGGGGCCGCTCGCGGAGCTGCGCCGGGCCGACGGGAGTCTTGCCTACGCGGCGGGCAGCATCGCCCTGCACGTGTTCCGGCTCGGGTTCCTGGCCGATCTGACCCGGTCGGCCGAGCTGCCCTATCACCGGGCGCGCAAGCAGGTGCCCTATGTCGACGACCGCGGGAACCGGATCGAGCCGGCGACCGCCAACGCGATCAAGTTCGAGCAGTTCATCTTCGACACGGTCCCGCTCGCCAAGCGCTCGCTGGTCGTCGAGACGAGCCGGACGGCGGAGTTCGAGCCGCTCAAAAACGCCACGGGCAGCTCCTCTCCGGAGTCCGTGCGCCGGCGTCTGAGCGACGCCGCTGCCGATCTGCTCGAGGCGGCTGGGGCGGTCGTCGCGCGGCGTGGCGACGGATCCGCGGCGGTGCCGATTGAGCTGAGCCCCCTGATCGCTGCCGATCCGGAGGCGTTGCGCGCGCGGGTGCCCGCGGGCACACTCATCGACCAGGCCGCGACGATCTCCTGACACCTTCGGCACTGCGCGCCGCCCACCGGGCACACCCTTCCGCCTAGCGTTTCGCGGGTGCGTGCGCTGCTCGATCTGCTCGTGCCACCCCGGTGCGCCCTGTGCGGGGGCGGGGGCGATCCCGTCTGCCCGGGGTGTCTGGCCGCGTTGCCGGTGCTCGGCGGGCCCGAGTGCGCGCGCTGCGGCAAGCCCACCGCCGAGCCGGTGGCCGACTGCCGCGAGTGTCACGGGCGGCGGCTCGGGTTCGACACGGCCGTGGCCGCGCTCGCCTTCGAAGGCGGTGGCCGCGACCTGGTGGTGCGCTTCAAGGATGCCGGTCTGCGCGGCCTGGCCGAGCTCGCCGCGGGCGTGATTGCGACCGTCGTCGAGCGGCCCGACTGTGACGTGGTCACCTGGGTGCCCGCCGACCGCTGGCGCACCATCCACCGCGGGTATCACCCCGCCGAGCTGCTCGCGGTCGCGCTGGCGCGGCGCTGGCAGCTGCCGGCCCAGGCGCTGCTCCGTGCAGCGCCGATCCGGCGTCCGCAGCGCGGGCTCGATCACGCCGCCCGGCGCCGGAACGTCCGGGGCGCGTTCCGCCCCCGGGCTGTGCTCGCCGGGCAGCGCGTCGTGCTCGTCGACGACGTCTACACCACGGGTGCCACGCTCTCGGCCTGTGGCACGGCTCTCCGGCGCGGCGAAGCCGGGGCGGTCGCGGCCGTCAGCCTGGCCCGCGTCGTTCGGATGTGAGGAGCGGGTATGTTTCCGAACCACTCCTCCGTCCAAAGGAGCCGCAGATGAAGTTGCAGGTACAGGGCCGGAATGTGGACGTGACCGATGCGCTCTTCGCGTACTCGGAGCGCAAGCTGGGCAAGCTCGCGCGGCATCTCTCCGAAGAGAGCCGGTGTGAGCTCGAGCTCGCCGTCGAGCACAATCCGTCGATCAACGAGAAGCAGGTGGCCGAGGCCACGGTGTGGACGAAGGGGCCGGTGCTGCGGGCCCGCGAGTCGTCCACCGACATGTACGCCTCGATCGACCTGGTCGCCGACAAGCTCGAGCGGCAGGTCAAGCGGTATCGCAACAGGCGCTCGCGCAAGGGCGCCCACCACATCGCCACCCACGTCGCGCCGCCGCTCGGAGAGCCGGTGGTGCTGCCCGATGAGGAGGAAGCGGTGATCGTCAAGTCCAAGCGGTTCAACATGAAGCCGATGCCTCCCGAGGAGGCGATGCTGCAGATGGAGCTGATCGGGCACGACTTCTTCGTGTTCGTGAACGCCGACTCCGAGGACGTGTGCGTGATCTACAAGCGCCGCGACGGCAACTACGGCCTGATCGAGCCGGCCTGGGACGCGGCCGGCTGAGCTCGGGGAGCTGACGCGACGAACACCGCGAGCGCGCCCTGCGCGACCAGCGGTTCCCCGAACTCCGGGAGCCGCTCCGCGAGCGCGCCTCGCTCGAGCGTCTCCAGGTAGGAGGCGGCGGTTGCGCGGTCGGCGAACACCGCTTTTGAACGCACATCGTGGCGCTCGACGCGCTCGAAGTGACGCTCCAGTTGTGCCCGGCCGTTCTCACGGCTGAAGCTCGCCTCGGACTTCTCCGCGCCGACCAGCTGCCACAGCTCGGCCAGGTGATCGCGGCCGGTCGTGATCGCGATCAGGCGGCCACTGGGGCGGAGGACACGTGCGAGCTCGCCGATGGCGCGGTCGCGATCCGGCACGTGGTAGAGCATCCACGCCGCGACCCCCGCATCGAAGGTCGCGGCATCGAACGGCAGGCGCTGGACGTCTCCGACCACCGCCTCGATCCCGCGCGCCCTGGTGGCCGCCACCATCTCTGGGGAGGAGTCGAGCGCGACCACCTCGCACCCGAGCTCCTCCGCGCACCGGGCCGCCAACGCCCCCGTCCCGCAGCCCACCTCGAGCAGCCGGGCCGGCGCCGCCTCAGCGAGCGCCGCGAGCGCCACATCCTGGGGCGACCGACCGTGAGCATCGGGCTGCCAGACCGAGATCCGGGTCTCGAGCCTCCCCGTGGACGCGTACTGCCCGCGCACGAACCCCTCATCGTCGAGGCGCATCGGGCCAGGGTAGGCGACGCGGTTTGGGCGTGAAGTGCCAATTGGCGCTGGGGGCGGGCGCCAATTGGTCGTTCTCTGGCCTCCGCCGCCGGCGCTCACCTTCCGGGGCGGTCGGAGGCCCCGGAC
>DATCPV010000053.1:0-1573 GCA_036569885.1 Gaiellales bacterium
GCTTTACACCGCCATCACGCGCACGGAAACCGAGACCAGCGCTTAGCCCGCCACGACAAGTACCGTCCCGTTCGAGCGGCCCCCGGGCGGCGTCCTCGAAGCTCGATGTAGGTCATGGACAAGCCTCTTTACCTGAAGTCATCCTCAACCAGCACCCCGGCCGGCCCCGATCCTGCAGTCGCGGAGCGCGTGTCGGAAATGCTGCTGGCAATCGAGCATCGCGGCGCCGATGCTGTGCGCGCCTACTCGCGAGAGCTCGACGGCTGGGACCCACCCAGCTTCGAGGTCACCGCAGACCAGGTCGCCAGTGCGAGCGACTCCCTGCCCGACGCGCTGAAGCAGAGCATCGAGTTCGCCCAGGTCCAGATCCGCAACTTCGCCCAGCTGCAGCGCGCCACGCTGACCGACTTCGAGGCCGAGACGCTGCCCGGAGTGTTCCTTGGCCAGCGCCAGGTTCCGGTTAGTTCCGTCGGCTCGTACTGCCCGAGCGGCCGGGTGCCGATGCTCGCCTGCGCGTTCATGACCGTGCTCGTGCCGAAGGTCGCCGGCGTTGAGACGGTGGTCGCGTGCTCGCCTCCGCGCGCTGCGGCGTTGCATGCGCCGACGCTGCACTCGATCGCGACCTCGGGCGCCGACCGCATCTTCGCGCTGGGCGGCGTGCAGGCGCTGGCGGCGATGGCGTTCGGACTGCTCGACGAATCCGATCCCGCCCACCCCGTCGATATGCTCGTCGGGCCGGGGAACGTGTTCGTGGCCGAGGCCAAGCGCCAGCTGTTCGGCCGGGTGGGCATCGACTTGCTCGCCGGCCCGTCCGAGGTGGCCGTGATCGCGGACGACACGGCCGATCCCGAGCTGGTCGCCGCCGACCTGCTCGCCCAGGCCGAGCACGGTCCCACCTCGCCGGCGGTCCTGATCACCACGTCTGAGCCGCTCGGGCGCGCGGTGATCGACGAGGTCGCCCGTCAGCTCGACGAGCTGGACCGTCGCGCCGACGGCGCCGGAGACACGCCGCGCAAGGCCTGGGCCGACCACGGCGTGGTGATGGTGGTGGCCGATCGCGATCACGCCACCAGGCTCTCGGACGAGGTCGCCGCCGAGCATCTCGAGGTGCACACCAGCGACGACGCCTGGTATCTCGAGCGGCTGCGCAACTACGGCTCGATCTTCCTCGGCAGTCGCGCCACGGTCGCGTTCTCCGATAAGGCGATCGGCACCAACCACACCTTGCCCACCGGCCACGCCGCCCGTTACACCGGCGGGCTGTCGGTGGCCAAGTTCCTCAAGACGCTCACCTACCAGCGGATCGACTCCGACGAGGGCGTGCGCGCCGTCGCACCCCATGTAGCGGAGATCTCTCGCGCCGACCTGATGCCCGCGCACGAGGCGACGGCCACGAAGCGCCTCGAGCGGCTTCAGAGCCAGTCGTAGAAGCGCTGGTAGCCCCATTCAGCGTCCGCTCCGTCCGTCCTCGGGTGGTCTTGCCGGGCGCGGCAGTCCGTCTTCGTATCAGACGAGCCCGCACCACTCCTGGATGAAAAGCGCGATCGCCTGCGCGGTTGCGACCACAGAGGGC
>DATCPV010000054.1:0-4150 GCA_036569885.1 Gaiellales bacterium
CCCGTACCCCGAACGGCTCCAGGCAGCGGTCGGGGCCACCGGCCTCCGCGACGCGATCGTGGTCGGCGCCGCCGAGATCGGCGGCACACCCGTCGCCCTGGCGGTGATGGACTTTGCCTTCCTCGGTGGTTCGATGGGATCGGTCGTCGGCGAGAAGTTCGCCCGCGCCGCCGACCTCGCCCTCGACCGGCGGCTGCCGCTGGTCGCGGTGGCCGCGTCCGGCGGCGCGCGCATGCAGGAGGGCGTGCTGGCGCTCATGCAGATGGCAAAGACCGTTGCCGCGATCGACGAGCTCCAGGAGACCGGCCGGCCGTTCATCTCGGTGCTGGCCCACCCGACGACGGGCGGCGTTGCCGCGAGCTTCGCCGCCCTCGGCGATGTGATCATCGCCGAGCCGGGGGCGCTGGTCTCGTTTTCGGGCCCGCGGGTCGTGAAGCAGACGACGCGCGAGCGGCTGCCCGACGACTTCGGCCTCGCCGAGTCGAACTTCCGCCACGGCCACATCGACCTCATCGTGCCCCGGCCCGAGCTGCGCGACATGGTCGCGCGGGTGGCGGCATTGCTCGCCGGCGGCACGCCGTACCGGCCGCCGGGCCTGGTGGGCGAGCTCGACCCGGTCGGCGCGATCGGCCGGGCGCTGTCGGGTATGCGCCGCCGCATGACCGGCGTCAACCCGTTCCGCAACGGGGGCGCGAATGTCCACGACTGAGCGCTTCGGGTTCCTGCGCCGGCGCGGCGTCGAGCGCGACGCCTGGCATGCCGTACAGCTCGCTCGTCACCAGGACCGGCCGTACACGCTCGACTATCTCGAGCGCATCTGTGACGACTTCGTCGAGCTGCACGGCGACCGGGCGCAGGGCGACGACCCCGCCATCGTGGCCGGCATCGGCTCGTTCCGGGGCCAGTCGGTTGCGTTCGTCGGGCACCAGAAGGGCCGCGATCTCAAGCAGCGCACGTATCGCAACTTCGGCATGCCGAGCCCCGAGGGCTACCGCAAGGCGATGCGGGTGTTCGCGCTCGCCGGGCGGCTGAACTTTCCCGTCGTGACGCTGATCGACACGCCCGGCGCCGCGCCCGGCGTCGGCGCCGAGCAGCGCGGGCAGTCGGGGGCGATCGCCCGCTCACAGCTGACGCTCATGCGCGTGCCCGTGCCGGTGGTCGCGTGCGTGATCGGTGAGGGATCGTCCGGCGGCGCGCTTGCGATCGGCGTCGCCGACCGGGTGCTGATGCAGCAGAACGCCGTCTACACGGTGATCTCGCCCGAGGGTTGTGCCGCCATTCTGTGGAAGGACGCCGGGGAGGCGAAGCGAGCGGCCGCCGCGTTGCGGCCGACGGCCGAGGCCTGCCTGGCCCTCGGGGTCGTCGACGTGATCGTGCCGGAGCCGTCCGGGGGCGCGCATCGCGACCAGACGCGCGCGGCCGAGCTCCTCGGCGACGCGATCGCCCTCGAGCTCGAGATCCTCGCGTCCGTGCCCCCGGTGCAGCGGCGTGCGGGCCGGCGGGCCAAGTTCCGCAGCATGGGCGCCTATCAGGAGTAGGTTCGAGACGGCGGTTAGGCTGCGCCGGTGACGCGGCGGCTCAACACGTTCGAGCTCGTCTCGGTGGGCACGGCGGGGGTGCTGAGCGTCGCGGCGGGGGTGTTCGACCTGGCGGGCGCCGGCAGCACGGCCGTGTTTCTCGCGTCCGCCGTGGCGCTCGTGGCTCTGGCCTGGATCGTCGGCATAGCCACCGAGCAGCTCGGCGAGAGCAGCGGCCCCAAGGTCGGTGGCGTGCTGAACGCGACGTTCGGCAACGCCGCCGAACTCATCATCACGATCTTCGCAATTCGGGCGGGGCAGCTCGAGGTGGCGACCGCGTCGATCACGGGCTCGATTCTGGGCAATACGCTGCTGGTGCTTGGCGCGTCATTCGTGGTCGGCGGCGTCCGCCACGGCAGGCTGACGTTCGACCGTCGCATCGCCGGGATGAACGCCTCCATGCTGGCGCTGGCGGTGATCGGCCTGGGCCTGCCGACGGCGTTTGCAGCGGCTCGCGGCACGGGCCCCGACGTGCAGACGATCTCCGACGTGACCGCCGCCATCCTGGTCGTGCTCTACGTTCTCAGCCTGATCTTCTACTTCCGCACGGGCTCCGGGGGCCACCCCGCCTCGGGCGAGCCACACTGGCCGGCGAGGCTTGCGATCGGCGTCCTGCTGCTCTCGACAGGCACGGTCGCCGTGATCTCGGATGTGTTCGTCGGTACCCTGGCCAGCGTGATCACGACTCTCGGCATCAGCGCCGCCTTCCTCGGGCTGGTCATTGTTCCGCTGGTGGGGAACATCGCCGAGAACATCGTGGGCATCAAGATCGCCTACCGCAACCAGATGGACTTCTCGATGGTGGTCTCGCTCGGGTCGTCGCAGCAGGTCGCGCTGGGCGTCGCCCCCGCCCTCGTCTTCCTCTCACTCCTGACGCCGCACCACTTCGACCTGGTCTTCCCGGTCATCCAGGTGCTGGCACTGGTGGCGGCGGTGACGATCACCGCCCTGATTGCGGCCGACGGCGAATCGAACTGGCTCGAAGGCGCCCAGCTCGTTGCCGTGTACCTGATCATCGCGACCGCCTTCTGGTACCTGTGAGCCGGCGCGAGCTCCTGAGCTTTGCGGTCGTCTTCGTCGTCGCGGCCGTTTCCGTGGCGATGCACGCCGTGGGTGTGGGGGGACAGCTGGTGTTCGTGGTGTCCGGGATCGCCCTGGCCGGATTGGCGTGGACGCTGGGCGAGGCCACCGATCAGGCCGGCGATGCCGCCGGGGCGCGGGCGTCGGCGCTCCTGAACGCCACGTTCGGCAACCTGCCCGAGGTCGTGATCGTGGTGCTCTCGATCCGAGCGGGCCTCGGCGACATCGCCCGGGCGTCGATCATCGGCTCGGTGATCGGCAACATCCTGCTGATCCTGGGCCTCTCGCTGATCGTCGGGGGTTGGAAGAACGGGGCGCAGACGTTCAACGAGCGGGTTGCCGCCACCAACTCGTCGATGCTCTTCCTCGGGGTGGCCGCTCTCGGCCTGCCGACGCTGTTTGCCGCGCTCGAGCACGATCCGCCGGCGGCGGAGCTGCTGTCGCGGTGGACAGGGGGAGCGATGCTCGTCTGCTACGCGGCCTACCTGGTGTTCAGCTTCCGGATGCCGGGGCTGGCGTTCGAGGACGCGCCTCGCAAGCCGCGCTGGTCGCGTCGCGAGGCGGTCATCGCGCTGGCGCTGACGGCCCTGGGAACGGGCATCGTGTCGGAGGTGCTGGTGGATTCGATCCGGCCGGCCGTGCAGTCGTTCGGCGTGCCGCGGCCGTTCGTCGGCCTGATCGTGGTGCCGTTCGTGGGCAACGTGGCCGAGCACTTCTCGGCCGTCCGCCTCGCGTACCGCAACCGCGTCGATTTCTCGATGGGCATCGCCTATGGGTCGGGGATTCAGGTGGCCCTGGTGGCCTCGGCTGTCGCGGTGCTCGCCGGCGCCGTCATGGGCCACAACCTGACGCTCGTGTTCGACCCGCTCGAGCTGGCCGCGCTGGCCGCTGCTGCGGTGGGCGCGTCACTGATCGCCCGTGGCGGCGAGACCAACTGGCTCGAGGGCCTGCAGCTGGTCACGATCTACCTGGTGGTGGGCGTCTCGGTCTGGCTGCGCTGAATATTCGGGGCCAGGCCCCAATTATTCAGCGGATCGGGTAGAAGCGGCCGTGCAGCGCCGGGAGCACCTGGGCGGTGACGAATGCCGGCGTGATCGTGCTGCCCGGCTGGTAGTTGAAGGCGCCGTTTGGAAGCTCCCGGGCGACCAGCCACGCCCGCGAGCGCCGGTTCCGCAGGCCGCAGGCGTGCCTGGCCTGGATCACCCACGAGGTCGACTGGCTGTCGGCCGCGGCGCCCGGGAGCAGGCCGTAGCCGTGCGATGAGGCCTGGGCGGTGCCCAGGTAGCCGTATGCGTGACCGATCCTGCCGCTGCCGCAGCCGACACCGGCCGCGTGCAGCGCGAGCACGGCCGCGGCGGTGTCGTTCGAGTCCGGCGCCGCCGAGATCGACCATCCGTAGCCTCCGGTGCGGTGCTGGCGGCTGCCGATGTAGCGGAGCGTCCTCGCGGGCACGCCCGATCCGGCGGCGCGCAGCGCCAGCACCCCCCAGTAGG
>DATCPV010000055.1:0-4233 GCA_036569885.1 Gaiellales bacterium
GTGCGAGCGGTGCGGGTGCAGGCCGGCCGGGTGACCGGGCTCGAGACCGACCGCGGATTCACCGCCTCCGGCGCGGTCGTGCTCGTCACCGGCGCCTGGGCGAACGACCTCCTGCGGCCGCTGGGCGCCGCGCAGCCGATCGAACTGCGCCGCCTGCAGGTGATCGTCGGCCGCCGCGGCCCGGGGGAGCCGCTGCCCTCCGCGGTGTGCTCCGACGCCGTCTCCAATCTGGTCGTGCGCCCCGATCGCGGCCGCCGGTTCTGCGCGGTCGCCTACGCCGGCGAGGACGCGCTCGAGCGGGCCGACGACTGCGACCACGGCATCTCGCCCACCTATCCCGACGCCGTCCGCCGCTCGCTCGCCGAGCGCTATCCGCGGCTGGCGGCGTTCGAGATCGAGCGCGGCTTCTCGGGCCCCTACGACATCACCCCCGACTGGAACCCGATCATCGGCCCGTGCCCAGGGATCGACGGGCTCTACCTGGCGCTCGGCTGGAGCGGTCACGGGTTCAAGCTCTCACCCGCCGTCGGTGAGGTCGTGGCGGCCGAGGTGACCGGGCGCACGCCGCCAATCGACGTCTCGCAGCTGCGGGCCGAGCGGTTCGCCGAGGGCCGGCTGCTGCGGCTCGCCTACGGGCCGGGCGCGCGCGCGTAGGGCTCCGTCAGAGCGGGAGCCTGCCGTGCACCACCGGTGAGACCGTGATCCTGCCTCCGCAGGGCGCGATGTGAAGCGCCATCGTGAAGTGCTTGAAATCGTTGGGTGGGGTCACCTCGAGGAACGACGACGCCGGGCACCGCTGGGTTCCGGTCGGCACGTCGGAATACCCGGCGTAGAACGACCCGTGCTGACCGTGCGTCATGATCACGTCGACCTCGGGCTCGGGCGGGACCACGTTGCTCGTCCCGCGGATCACCCTCGTCCGGATGTTCGCGTGATGCGCGTTCAGCATCTGCAGCCCCGGGAAGCCGAAGAGCTTGCACGTCGAACTGCTCTCGTTGGTGAAGACGAAGCGCAGTCGGATACTCCCAGCCGCGCCGTTTGACCTGGGGTGCGCGAGCGAGAGCTGCGACAGCCGGCAGCGTGGCGTCGAGGCGGCCGACTGGGCCGATCCCCGGGCAACCGCGGCGCCCGCCGCGCAGATCGCGAACATGGCTATCACAAGCACCGTGAGCCCTGCGGCCCGTCCACCTCGCATCGCGTTCATGACCGTCTCCTCCCGGGTCGGGTATCCGTCAGTCCCACGATACGGGACGCCTGTCACGATCGTGTCACGAACGGGTGGCGAATCAACGACGACGAATCACGTCCTCGTAGCGCCGGCGGCCGGTGGCGTCGTCGGGAGCCGCCTCGGCGGCCGCCTCGGCGTCGCGGAGGCGGACGTAGCGGTCGACCTCCTCGGCCGTCCGCTCCTCCGACCAGCCCAAAACGGGCGCGACCAGCGGCGCGACCGCCGCCGCCGCCGCCCGGCCGCGGTCGGGCACCTCGATCGAGACACGCAGTCTCCGGGCCAGGATGTCGTCGAGGTCGAGCGCGCCCTGGTGGGTGCAGGCATGCACCGCCTCGGCCGCCAGATATGCCTCGGCGCCGGCGATTGGACGCTGAAGCGTGCGGTCGGCGGCCGCCAGCGCCAGCACCTCGCCGGCGCAACCGCCGTGGCGCTCCACCAGCCGGCGGTCGAGCCGGTGATCGATGCCCGTGGCGCCGACCAACGGCGTCTGTGCGGTGCGTGACGGCGCCACAGTGCCGCCCAGGTCGTGCGCGGCCGCATCGACCGTGTCGCGGGCCATCACCCGGTAGGTGGTGTACTTGCCGCCCGCGATCGCGGTCAGCCCCGGCGCGGGATGAAACAGGCGGTGCTCCCGCGAGAGCCGCGTTGTCTGGGCCGCGCCGGCCGCCGCGACCAGCGGCCGCAGGCCCGCGTAGACCCCGCACACATCGGCGGCCGCGACCGGTCGGCGCAGCACGCTGTTGACCTTGGCCAGCACGTACTCGACGTCGCTGCGGTTGGCGACCGGCGTGTCGGGATCGCCGTCCCACGGTGTGTCCGTGTCGCCCAAAAGCCAGTGATCGGCGCCCCACGGGATCGCGTGGAAGATGCTCTTCTCGGTGCGCATGAAGAGGCCGGTGCGCATCGGGATGCATGCCCGCGGGACGAGCAGGTGAACGCCTTTGGACGGGCGCAGCTCGTGGTGCGGCCGGCCGGTCGCGAGCTCGAGCACCCGGTCGGTGCCGACACCGACCGCGGCCAGCGTGTGCCGTGCCCGCAGCTCGAATGCGCTCCCCGAGACGCCGTCGCGCACCTGCGCGCCCAGCACCCGGCCGCTCCGGGAACGCAGGAAGGCGGTGACGGCAGCGCGTGTCGCGATCGCCGCGCCATGGGCGGCCGCGGTGCGGGCCACGTAGACCGCAAACAGCGCATCGTCCTCCTGCGCGTCGTGGAAGCGCACGGCGCCGACCAGCGAGTCGGGCCGAAGTGCCGGCGCCGACCGCAGCGCCGCGGCCCGCGAGAGGTGCCGCGCCCGGGGGACGTGCCGCGCACCGCCCATGCTGTCGTAGAGCAGCAGTCCGGCGCCCATATACGGCCGCTCCCAGCCGCGGTGCCGCAGGGGGAACAGGAACGGCACGGGCCGCACCAGGTGCGGCGCAAGCCGTGTCAGCAGCAGCCGCCGCTCACGCAGGGCCTCGCGTACGAGGCCCAGGTCGAGCATCTCGAGATAGCGCAGGCCGCCGTGAATCAGCTTGCTCGAGCGGCTGGACGTGCCCGAAGCGATGTCACGCGCCTCCACGAGCGCCACCGAAAGCCCGCGGGTGGCCGCGTCCAGGGCGATGCCGGCGCCGGTGATGCCACCGCCGACCACGAGGACGTCGAACACCTCGCCGCGCATGCGCTCGAGCGCACGGCCGCGGGCGGCGGGATCGAGCGCTCCCGGACTCATGCCTCGGCCTGAGGCTGCACGTGCACCTCGAGGGCGCGTCGCCAGCGGGCCCGCTCGCGCTCCCGGGCGGCGGCGTCCAGGCCCGGCTCCACGCGGTGCGCGACCGAGTGCCCCGCCGCGCCCGGCTCGAGCACTCCGGCGGAGGTGGCGGCGAGCGCGGCGATGCCGCGCGCGGTCGCCTCGAGGTCGGCCGAGACCTCGAGTGCGAGTCCCGACAGGTCGGCCACAGCCTGCAGCAGCGCCCGGTCGGCGGCGAGGCCGCCGCCCATCCGCAGGACGTCGGCCGAGTGGGCGGCATCCAGCGCTTCGAGCGCGTCGGTGATCTGGTGGGCGACCCCTGCCAGCCACGCGGCGGCCACGTCGGGAGCGGTTGTGACGCTGGTCGCGCCGACCATCGTCACCCGGTCGGCGTCGTGCCAGTGCGGCGTTCCCAAGCCGGCGGGGGCGGGCACGACGATCGGGTGCGGCCGCTCCCAGTCGGGCGGGCTCCCGCGCCAGTCGGGCGCCACAAAGCCGGTGCCGCGCAGCACGCCCAGAGCATTTCCGGCGTTCGCGCAGAACGCTTCGAGCGCATACGTCCGCCCCTCGCGCGCGGTCTGCCAGGCGACGGTTGCGAGCACCCCGTCGGGCGGCGCGGGCCGGTCGGGCCCGGCGTTCAGCCACACAAAGGCGCCGGTGCCGAGGGTGAGCGCGGCCATCCGCGGCGACGTGCATCCCTGGCCGTAGAGCGCCGCGGGCTGGTCGCCCAGCATGGCGGCGACCGGCGCCTCGAACCCGGCCGTCGCCGCATCCGTCGTGAGGCGGGACGCGTCGGAGTCGCGCACAATCGGCAGCAACGCTGCGGGCACCCCGAAGAGGTCGAGCAGGCCGGCGTCCCACTGCATCGACTCCACGTCGAGCACGAGGCTGCGGCACGCGTTGGACGGCTCGCTGACGTGGCCGGCGCCGGCGGAGAGGTGCCACGCCAGCCAGCAGGCGACGTCGCCGAAGGCCAGCTCGCCCGACGCCGCCCGCTCGCGCAGGGCCGGGTCGCGCTCGAAGAGCCAGGCCAGCTTGGGAGCCGAGAAGGTGGGGTCGAGTGCGAGGCCCGTGACCGCAGCCACCCGGTCGGCGCCCGGATGTCCGGCCAGCGACCGGCACAGCTCCCCCGCGCGCTGATCCTGCCAGCTGACGACGGGCGTCACGGCCGTGCCGCCATCGCGCTCCCACAGGACGAACGTCTCTGTCTGATTGGCGATGCCGACCCCCGCCACCTCGCCCCCGGCCGCCAGGCGCGCTTCGGCGAGCGCCTCGAGCG
>DATCPV010000056.1:0-4022 GCA_036569885.1 Gaiellales bacterium
TCGGTGCGAAGCAGGGTCGCATGCGCCTGCGCCGCCGCCGGGAAGACGGCGGGCACGAGCAGCACCATGATCGCGAGCGCGCGCACGCGCATGTCGAGCACAGACCTCCTGATCTGAGACCGGCGCGGGGGAACGCCGGAGCGGTCGGGTCAGGCGGGCGCGGGCGGCGCGCGGCCGTGGCGGCCGGCGAGGGGCAGACGTCCGGCCGGCGCTCCGGCCGGCGGGCGATATGCCACGGCGAGGACGGCCAGCAAGAGCTCGCGGGCTGCCGCGACGGCCGTGTTGAGCTCGCCGAGGGCGCGCGAAAGGGTGCGGTCGGCCGCCCACACGGCAACCGCGCCCAGGATTCCCAGGGCAACGTGCAGCGCGACGGCGCCGAACTGGCCCGGATGCGCGCTCGCGCCGGCGGCGAGCAGCGCCAGATGCGCACAGCCCTGGGCGGCGAGCATGATCGCGATCGTCTCGGACAGGCCCAGCGGCGTGTGAGCGGGAAACGCCGCCCCGGTCTCGTGCACACGCGCGGCGGCGACGCGGGCGCTGCGGGCCGACGCCGTGAGCCGCAGGAGCGCAGCCGTTCCGGCGGCCGCGGCGACCAGGGCTGGGAGTGACCAGGCGGGATCGGCCAGAGCGGCGGTGCCACCGTGGGCGACGGTCGCGGAGGCCGCGGCCAGGCCGGCGAGTGCCGACCCGCGGGCGAGCGTGTGCGTGGGCATGGGGTGGGAGTATCGCAGCGGTGGGTATATTGCCGCCGTGGATTCCGCCACGCTGGACAGGATGGCCGAGCTGGCGGTCGGGTTCGGGGCCAACGTTCAGCCGGGGCAGCGGGTGCATGTTGTGGCCTCGCTCGGCCAGGAGGAGCTGACGCGTGCGGTCGTCGAGCGCGCCTACAAGGCTGGAGCGGTGCACGTGAACGTCGTCTACCGCGACCCGTACGTGCAGCGGGCGCGGCTCCGGTACGGCGTCGAGGACGCGCTGGGCTACGAGCCGGAGTGGGTCGTCGAGATGGTGCGCCAGCACGGCGCCCACCGTGGAGCGACGATCGCGCTCAGCGGACCGACCGCGCCGGGTCTGCTCGAAGGCATCGATCCTGCCCGCATCGGCCGCGACCGCCCGCCGGGACGCAAGGAGTCGGTCGAGAACCTGAATGCGGCCAGCAACAACTGGACGATCGTGCCGTGCCCGACCCCGGGCTGGGCGAACCTCGTGCACTCCGACCTCGACCCGGCCGCGGCGCTCGATCGGCTGTGGCAGGAGATGGCACGGGTCTGCCGCCTGGACGCCGACGACCCGGTGGCGGCATGGCACGAGCGGATCGACCAACTGCACGCAGCCAGCGCCGCGCTCAACGAGCGCCGGTTCGACGCAATGCACCTCGAGGGCCCGGGCACCGACCTGACGGTCGGGTTGCTGCCGGGATCGATCTGGCACGGCGGAGGCATGACCACGTCATGGGGCCTTGAGCACCAGCCCAATCTGCCCACCGAAGAGGTGTTCACGTCGCCGGATCCCGAGCGGGTCGAGGGCGTCGTGCGCTCGACCCGGCCACGCGAGCTCGATGGCACCATCGTGCGGGACTTCGAGGTGCGCTTCAAGAGCGGGAGGGCGGTCGCGATCTCGGGGGCAGCCAACGCCGAGGTGCTGCAGGCATACGTCGATCGCGACGCCGGCGCCGCCCGCCTCGGCGAGCTCGCGCTGGTCGACGGCTCCGGCCGGGTCGGGCCGCTCAACACCGTCTTCTACGACACGCTGATCGACGAGAACGCGGCCAGCCACATCGCCCTCGGCCAGGGGTTCGAATGGGCCGTCGAGGAGGCCGACCGTGGGCGCATCAACAGCAGCGAGATCCACGTCGACTTCATGATCGGCTCTCCCGAGGTCGACGTCACCGGCGTCACGGCCTCAGGCGAGCGTGTGCCGGTGCTGCGCGACGGCGCCTGGCAGATCTAGATGGTCCCAAGTGCGCCAAACGGGGTCAGACCCCTTTTGGCGCAGCGGGTCAGGCCGCGCCGGTGCGCATGCGGAAGATCGTCGCGATGACCTCGGCGGGGTCGAGGTCGTCGTCGCCGCCGAGGTTACCGCCGCGCAGGCGCAGCGACGTGTAGGCCATCAGGTCGCGCATCGAGACGATGCCGACCACGTGGCCGCCCTCGTTGACCACCGGCAGGTGGCGGAAGTGCCCGTCGACCATCAGCGCCATCGCCTCGGGGATGTTCGTGTCGGGCGACGCGGTCAGGACGTGGGTGGTCATGCGCTGATCGACGGGCGTCGCCGGGTCGGTGCCGTCGCTCACGCAGCGCATCAGGTCACGCTCGGTGATCACGCCGGCCAGGTCGCCGGCCTCGTCGAGGACGATGGCCGCACCCACGTCGGTCTCGACCATGAGTCGCGCGGCGTCGCCGAGCTTCGTGTCGGGCGACACCGACACCACATGGGTTGCCATCACGTCGGTGAGTTGCATCAGATCGAGTGTACGGGTGGCGGTGGGCTCATGCGAGCAGGAGGGTCGGCGCCTCGAGGTGCCGCTTGATCGTCTGCAACAGCCTGGCGCCGTCGGCTCCGGAGCAGGCGCGGTGGTCGCACGAGAGCGTCACCGACATGATCTTGCGGGGGACAAAGCCGCCGTCACGGAACACCGCGCGCTCGATGGTGCTCGACACCGCCAGGATCGTCGACTCCGGCGGGTTGATGATGGCCGAGAACGCGGCCACATCGAACATGCCCATGTTCGAGACGGTGAACGTGCCACCCTCGATCTCGGCCTGGCGCAGCTTCCCATCCCGGGCGCGGCCGACCAGGTCGCGCGACTCGGCGGCGATCTGGCGCACGCCCTTCGTGTCGGCGTCGCGCAGCACGGGCACGATCAGGCCGTCGTCGAGGGCGACCGCGATGCCGGTGTGGACATGGGCGTGATAGACGTGACGGCCGTCGACGTAGGAGCGGTGCGCCTGTGGATGCAGCATCAGCGACTGGGCGCAGGCGCGGATGATGAGGTCATTCACGCTCACCTTCTCGCCGGAATCCGCAAGGGCCGCGTTCAGCTCCGCCCGCAGCTCGAATGCGCGCGTCATGTCGATCTCGGAAGTGACGTAGAAGTGGGGGACGGTGGACTTCGACTCGCCCATGCGCTTTGCGACCGCCTTCAGCATCGGCGTCAGCTCGCGCACCTCGTCCTCGGCGGGGATCGCCGCGGGCGACGGCGCCGGCGCCGCTGGGGCGGGTGCCGCGGCGGGCGTGTCCGATTGCAGCGCCCGCTCGACGTCGGCCTTGACGATCCGCCCATC
The DNA here is from genome assembly GCA_036569885.1 of Gaiellales bacterium. GTDB lineage: Bacteria > Actinomycetota > Thermoleophilia > Gaiellales > JAICJC01 > JAICJC01. Next base: position 3,282 of record DATCPV010000056.1, read on the forward strand.
CGGGCCGGTGCCCGTGCCCGCGAGCGTCCGCAGGTCGAGGCCGGCTGCGTCGGCCATCCTGCGGGCGATCGGGCTCGCCCGCAGTCCTTCCCCGTTGCCCTCCGCCGCTGTGGCCCGGGGGGCTGGAGCCGCCGGAGCGGCCGGCGCCTCGGCGACGGCAGGAGCTGCACTGGCGCCGTTCCCGTCGCTCGCCGGCTGGGCGACCGCCGGCGCCTCCTCGGCGGCGGGGACAGCCTCGCCCTCCGCGCCGACGATCGCGATCGGGGCGCCCAGGGGGGCCGACTCGCCGTCTGCGACCAGGATCTTCAGCAGCGTGCCGTCGTCGTAGGCCTGGAAGTCCATCGTCGCCTTGTCGGTCTCGATCTCGGCGATGACGTCGCCCTCGTGGAAGCTCTCGCCCTCCTGCTTCAGCCAGCGGCCGATGGTGCCCTCTTCCATCGTGTCCGACAAGCGCGGCATGGTGAGCTCTTCCGACATCGCCGAAACCCTACAGCCCGCACTCGCGCAGGAGCGAGCGGGCCGCCGCCTCGATCTTGGACTCGAGCGGCAGCGCGGCCAGCTCGAGCGGCTTTGAGTACGGCATCGGCACCTCGGCCTGGCCGACCCGCTCGACCGGCGCGTCCAGGTCGTCGAAGCACACCCGCTGCAGGCGCGCCGCGAGCTCGGCCCCGACCCCGTAGGTCGACCAGCCCTCCTCGGCCACCAGCACACGGTTCGTCTTTCGCACCGACTCCGCCACCG
>DATCPV010000057.1:0-6827 GCA_036569885.1 Gaiellales bacterium
CGGCAGGAGCGCGACCGTCGAGGAGTACCCGGTGGGCGGCCCGATGGTCGCGGCGGGCACGCTCAAGCAGGGGATCGACCTCTTCCACCCGTTCCTGTTCGAGCACGGCCCGGCAAACGACTTCCTGTTCGCCAAGATCCACTGCCTGGGCGGCGCCACCGACGTCTACAAGACGACGTTCTCGTAGATCAGGGGTCGGTCACCGCGCCCTCACTGGCCGACGAGACCAGCGCGGCGTACTTGGCGAAGACGCCGCGGGTGTACTGGGGCGGCGGCGGCCGCCAGTCGCGCAGGCGAGCTTCGATCTCGTCGTCGGAGAGCACGACGCGGAGCTCGCGGGCGGTGACGTCGAACTCGATCGTGTCCCCGTCCCGGACGATCGCGATCGGCCCGCCACGGGCCGCCTCGGGCGTGACATGCCCGGCCATCAGCCCGTGGGTCGCGCCCGAGAAGCGGCCGTCGGTGATCAGGGCCACCTGGTCGCCCAGGCCCTCGCCGACGAGGGCGGCGGTCACGTGCAGCATCTCGCGCATGCCGGGGCCGCCCGCCGGCCCCTCGTAGCGGATGACGACCACGTCGCCGGCCTTGACCGCGCCCGCCTTGACGGCGGCGAAGCAGTCCTCCTCGGAGTCGAACACCCGCGCCGGCCCGCTGTGGGAGAGGCGCTCGTGCCCGGCCAGCTTGACGACGCAGCCCTCGGGCGAGAGGTTGCCGCGCAGGATGGCGAGCCCGCCGGTGGCCTTGAGCGGCGTCTCGATGGGCACCACCACCGGCTGCCCCGGCGTCTCGACGGCCTGGTCGGCGATCTCGGCCATGGTGCGGCCGTCCACGTTGCGGGCACCCGCGTGCACCAGGTCGCGCTTGCGCAGCTCCCGGGCGACCAGGGCGACGCCGCCGGCGTCGAACATGTCGGTGGCCACGAACTGCCCGCCCGGCTTGAGACTCGCCACGATCGGGGTGCGGGCCGCAACGGCGTCGAACTCGTCGATCGTGAACGGGATGTCCAGCTCGTGCGCGATGGCGAGCAGGTGCAGAACGCCGTTGGTCGAGCCCCCGGTCGCAGCCACCGATGCGGCCGCGTTCTCGATCGCCTCGCGGGTGATGATGTGAGAGGGGCGCACGTCGTCGCGCACGAGCCGCATCACCATCTTGCCGCACTCTTCGGCGGCGTCGCCCTTGCCGCGGTTGAGCGCCGGAATCCCGTTCAGCCCGGCCGGGCTGATACCGAGGAAGTCGAGCGCCATGGACATGGTGTTGGCCGTGAACTGGCCGCCGCAGGCGCCGGCGCCGGGACATGCCGCCGACTCCACCTCGTGCAGCTCGGTCGCGTCGATGCTGCCGGCGGCGTAGGCCCCGACCGCCTCGAACACATCCTGGATCGTGATGTCGCGGCCGCGGAAGGTGCCCGGCGCGATCGTGCCGTTGTAGAGCACGAGGCCGGGCACGTCCAGGCGGCACAGCGCCATCACGCCGGCGGGGATCGTCTTGTCGCAGCCGACGATGCAGACGAGGCCGTCCAACAGGTGCCCGCGCACCACGAGCTCGATCGAGTCGGCGATCAGCTCGCGGCTGATCAGCGAGGCCTTCATCCCCTCGGTGCCCATCGACACGCCGTCCGAGACCGAGACCGTGTTGAATTCCATCGGCGTGCCGCCGGCGGCGCGGACGCCCTCCTTCACGCGCTGGGCCAGCTCGCGCTGGTTGAAGTTGCACGGCATCGTCTCGATCCACGTCGTGGCGATGCCGATCAGCGGCTTCGCCAGATCGTCGTCGGTGAAGCCGATCGCCTTCAGCATCGCCCGCGCCGGAGCGCGGTCGGGGCCGTCGGTGAGCGCGGCGCTATGCCGCTTGGCGGGATCGGACGGGCGGTCGTACGGGTCGTGCGCCACGGAGCGCCAAGCCTAACGCGTGATCAGTCCGAACGCGCCTCGACCGCGACGTAGAGGCCCCACGCGGCGCCCGAGTCGAAGAGCTCGTCAGGATCGACGTCGCCCACCTCACCCAGCATGTGCGGCGACGGATCGTCGGGCGTGCTGCCCCACACGAACCTGCGGAGCGGCTCGACCTCGGGCTTCTCGAGGTGATCGCCGCGCTCCTGCGCCGCCAGCAGTTCCTCGCCCGCGGGACCGTCTGCGTATCCCTTCCCCATCGCCGAAGTGTAGAGCGCCTAAAGCGCCCTCCGAAGCAGACTGACGAGCTCGTCACGGCCGGGCGGCGGCGTCATCCGCCGCAGCTCGGGCCGGTCGAGCGCCGCGTCGGCCACCGGTCCCAGCTGAGCCTCGACGACTCCCAGCTCCGAGAGCCGGCGGATCCCGCCGCCCAGGTCAGCCACTCTCGCGGCGATGCCCTCCACGGGCACCTCGATCGCGGCGGCGAGGGCCTCGACCGCCGCCGGCTCGCGCCGGTGCATGACGACAAGGACGTGCGGCAGCATGGCCGCGTTGGTGGCCGCATGCGGCGTTTCGCAGATGCGGACGATGGTCTGGCAGAGCACGTGGTGCAGCGAGTAGCCCGCCGAGTCCATCGCGTAGGCGGCCAGCAGCGCTCCGAGGGCGAGTTGGTCGACCCAGTCGGGGGCATCGGGCCCGAGCCCGTGGGCGATCATCCCTGCGGCGGCCGCGCCAACCATGGTCGCGACCGGGTTCGCGCCGGGGCCGTACAGCGCCTCGGCGGCATGGGCGAGGGCGTTCATCGCGCTCGCGCGGCGCGCCACATCGGCCTGACCGGTCATCAGGGCCGGGTCGGCGAGCACCAGCACCGGCCGGTGCCGGCCGCGATCCTCATACCCGGGGACGAGCCGGTGGCCCGTGGTCATCTCGGCGCCCGAGAGCGTCGTCGGCACCGCGCACACCCGGCCGCCTCTCGCCGCCGCAACCGCTTTCGCCGTGTCGATCACGCGCCCACCCCCCCAGGCGACGAGGGGGCCGTCGCCGACGACGTCGACCAGTGCCGCGGCGGCGTCGACGACCTGACCGGAGGGCACTTCGTGGATCGAGCGCCACGAATCGCGCAGCGAGGGCGGGATCGACTCGCGCGCCCTCGGGGTGGAGAGCAGATCGGCACCCGGCCACGCGCGCTCGCCGGCTCCCGGCCCGAAGTGAATCACGCGGTCGCCGTCGGCCCACGTGAACGGCTTCACTGAGCCATCGCCACCCCCGCGATGACCAGCGCGGCGCCCAGCCCAAGCCACACCGTCACCTGCTCGCCCAATGTGACCGCCCCGATCGCAATCGCCACCACCGGCACACCGTACAGATATGCGGTCGTGCGCGACGCGTCCAACCGCCGCAGCCCAAGCGTCCAGCCCATGTACCCCAGGAATGTGGCCGCGACCCCGAGGTAGAGCAGAAGCGCGATCCCGCCGAGGTGAAGGGCACCCACCCGCCTGGCCGCCGCGGCGCCGCCGAAGGGCATGAGTCCGACGGTGCCGACAAGTGATGCGGCCGCGGTGACGGCCACCGCCCCATGGCGCGCGAGCAGCGGTTTCACGAGGACGTTGTATGCGGCGAAGGAGATCGGAGCTGCGAGCACGAGCAGCGGCCCGTGCGCATGTGCGAACGAGATCCGCTCCCCCGACCCCAGCAGGATGACCACGATCACGCCTGCAAACGACAGCGCGAGGCCCGCCGCGCGCCGCCGAGAGAACCGCTCCTGTCCGATCATGAGCGCCATCGCGAGCGTCATCCCAGGGGCCGCGGCGACGACGACGCTGGCCGTGCCGGCGGTGGTCAGGCGCTCGCCCGCGTTGAGCGAGAGGTGATAGACGTCCACGACCAGAAGGCCCGCCGCGATGAGCCGGAGCAGGTCGCGGCGGCTCGCACCCGCGAGCCCTCGGGTCATGACGAGAGCGGCCGCGAACCCCGGCGCCGCCACCAGATAGCGGCCGAGCGCGATGTCCGGTGCCGTCAGGCCGTCGTGCAGGAGCTGCTTGATGGCTGCGAAGGCCCCCGCCCAGACGACGACGACGAGAGCCAGCAGCAGATGCGGGCTTCGTGGGAAACTGCGGGGCATGGCGGTTAAACGCATCGAGATCCGGTGGCGTGATATGGACGGGTTCGGCCACGTTAACAACTCGAGCTACCTGACATATCTCGAGGAGGCCCGCGACGAGTACATCACCGACCTCGTCGGCGAAACCGTGCACCGGGTGGTCATCCGCCGGATCGAGATCGACTTCGTCTCGGGCCTGACGCAGGACGACGACCTGGTCGACGTCCACGTACAGCTGACCGCCGTCGGCGGCTCGAGCGTGACGCTCGACGAGCGCATCGTCACCGCCGACGGCCGCGTGGCGGCGACGGCACAGACCGTTCTCGTCCACATCGACGAGAGCCGCACCGCCGCCGCCCGATGGCCGGACGCGGCCCGCGCCGCCCTCGAATCCGCCGTTGCCACCACCGCCAAGGTGGATGAATAACCGGTGCCAGGCACCAGTTATTCACGGCCGTAGGCCGTGAGCGTCTGGGTCGACAAGACGGTAGGACATTGCGCGTCCCCCACCGCGCGCATGGATGATGAATATGCAGTGCTTGCACGGCGTATTCACGGCCGCAGGCCGTTGGCGCGAATGGTCGACAAAGGGTTCATGGGGGACATTGCTCGTCCCCCGATGGTTTTTACGGGGGCCCGAGCGGTGTCCCCACCCCAGCCGCCACCTTACGAGAGACCACCAACTCCCGAGGGCGTGAACGGTCAGAACACCAGGCACCACCGCCGCCCAACCTCCACCGTCAGGGTGGATGAATAACCGGTGCCAGGCACCGGTTATTCACGGCCGCAGGCCGTTGACGCGCAAGGTCGACAAGACCGTCAGGAAGGGGACATTGCTCGCCCCCGATGGTTTTTACGGGGGCCCGAGCGGTGTCCCCACGCCAGCCGCCACGCCGCGAGAGACCACCAACCCCGGAGGGCGCGGACGGTCAGGACACCACGCACCACCGCCCGCCCAACCACCACCGCCAGGGTGGTCAGTACAGCGCTGCCGCCAGCCGGCGGCGGTAGGCGACCGCCAGCGGGTGGTCCTGGCCCAGATCGGCGAACACGCCGACCATGACCTGGCGGATCCGCTCGCGGACGTCGCCCTCGGCGCCCTGCAGCGCCGTGAGGAGGAGCTCAAGGCCGCGCTCGGTCTCGCCCTCCGCGAGCGCCTGCAGAGCCGGGGCGAGCACCGGATCGTCGGCCGATTCCAGGCGCACCAGCGCGGCCCGCGCCGCCGGATGGTTGGGCTGCAGCTCGAGCGCACGCCGGATGGACGCCTCGTCGCCCAACGCGGCCAGCCGATCGGCCTCTGACGGCAAGAGGCCGCGCAGGAACGAGTCGACCGCGACTCGCGGCACCACTCCCGTGAACTCATCCACCATGCGGCCGTCCTTGAAGGCCTTCACGGCCGGGATGCCCTGCACGCGGTAGCGCATCGCGATCTGCGGATTGCTGTCGACGTCGACCTTCACGAGCTCGACGGCGCCGTCCGTGCCCTCGACGGCCTCCTCCAGCACCGGCCCGAGCTGGCGGCAAGGGCCGCACCATTCGGCCCAGAAGTCGACCACCACCGGGACCGTGCGCGAGCGCTCGATCACGTCGGCGTCGAAGCTCTGATCGGTGGCGTCGACCATGGTCAGACCTGGTCGTCCCCCTGCTCGCGCAGGTAGCGCTCGAAGTCGGCGGCCAGCTCATCGCCCGTCGGTGGATCGTCGCGGTCGGCGGCCTGTTCGAGCTGCTCGACGTAGCCGGCCACGTCGGGATCGTCGGCGATCGCCGAGGCCACCCGCAGCTGGTACTCGCTCGCGGCGCGCTGCAGCTCGCTGCTGCCCGCAGGCGTACCCGCGATCTCGGCCAACCGCTCCAGGAGCGCCAGCGCGGCCTGCGGGTTGGGGGCGGCCGAGATGTAGTGCGGGGTGGCGGCCCACAGGCTGGCCGAGACGAGGCCGGCCCGCGAGCAAGAGTCGTGCAGGACGCCGACGATCCCGGTCGGGCCCTCGTACGTGGAGCTCGCGAGCCCATGGCGGCTCATCAGCTCCGGATCGGACGCGCTGGCCGACACCGGCACCGGCCGCGTGTGGGGCGTATCGGCGAGCAGCGCTCCCATTGTGATCACGAGCTCCGACTCGTACCTCCGCGCGATCTCGACGATCGTGTCCGAGAACGCCCGCCAGCGCATGTTCGGCTCGGTGCCGAGCACGATCAGAAGGTCGTGGGACGGCGATGCGAACACCTCGGTGACCGGCCATTCCAGCCGGCGCACGTCGCCGTCGACCAGCTGCACCGTCGGGCGGGTCTGCTGGTAGTCGATGAACGGCTCGGAGTCGATGACGGCGAAAAGCTCGGCATCGGTGACGGCCCGCAGGTAGCCGGCCGCCAGGCTGGCCGCACCGCCGGCGTCGTTCCAGCCCCTGAACGCGGCCACCATCCGCGGGTTCTGCAGAGCCGGCTCCGAATCGAGTCGGACGAAGTCCATGCCTGCAGTCTGGCACAACGCCTTTCGAGCCGCGGGCGGCTCGTGGGCGATATAACCCGGCGGATGGGCTCAGTTGACCTGATCGTGATCGCATGGGTGGTGATGTCCGCCGTGCTCGGCGCCCGCCGCGGCCTGGTCGCAAACGTGCTCGGGCTGGCGGGATTCGCGGTCGGCGCGCTCCTCGGCGCGCGGTTGGCGCCCCACCTGCTCTCGGGCGGGTCGCAGTCGACGTGGCTGCCGATGGCGAGCCTCATTGGCGCATTGGTCGGCGGAAGCGCCGCTCAGGCCGTGACCGGGTCGGTCGCCGCGATGCTGCGCGGGCGGCTTCTGCACGGCCCGCTGCGGCTGGCGGACACGGCCGGTGGCTTTGTTG
>DATCPV010000058.1:0-2357 GCA_036569885.1 Gaiellales bacterium
GGCTATGGGAGAGCGGGCGGTGCTGGCATCGACCGAGGCGTGGCTCGGAATGGTGGTCCTCGCGCAGGGGCGCGATGCCGAGGCCGACCGGCTTGCCCGGCGTTCGGCGCGGCTCGCGACTGCCGATGACCTCTCCCCACAGGTGCTCTGGCGGCGAATCCGCTCCAGGGTGCTCGCGGGCCGCGGCCGCCTGGCCGAGGCCGGACGGCTGGCCGACGAGGCGGTGACGCTGGCGGCGCAGACCGACTACCTGAACGAGCACGCGGGGGCGCTCGTGGATCTCGCCCACGTGCATGCCCTTGCCGGCCGCACGCGCGACGCCCTCCTCGACCGTGAGGCCGCGCTCGAGCTCTATCGGCGGAAGGGAAACGCCGTCTCCGCCGTCCGGTTGGAACGAGTGGTGGCCGATCACGCATCCGCGTGAGCCACCCGAACGATGGGAGTCACGATGACGTCCAAGGTCAAGAAGAGGCTGTGTCTGAAGAAGGGCGGAAAGCGGGTCGAGGTCAGGGGCCCGATCGTCAAGTGGGATTCCGACGAGGTGAGTGCGGTGTTCGCGGTGACCATCTCGCAGGTGGACGCTGCGGGGAACGTCGTCACGGCAAACGGCGCGTCAACGGCGGTCTACACGAACCCGAAAAGCAAGCACTGGACCGCGACGGCGGTTGTGGCCGACCCCGGCCTGCATCTGGAGCACGGCCCCGCTACGGCGTACGCCACCGCGACCATCCAGGTCGACGGGCCGGCGTACGAGACGTACACGTGGACGCTGCTCACCCGGCTCGTCGACTGCGAGCACAACAGCTCATAGGCCGTAGAGTTCGCGCCGTGAGGCGGCATCGGATCGCGGTGATCGGGGGCGACGGCGTCGGGCCCGAGGTGGTAGAGCAGGGCATCCGGGTGCTCGATGCAGCCTGCGACGGCTGCGAGCTCGACTGGACGCACCTGCCGTGGGGGAGCGACCACCACGAGCGCACGGGCGCCCTGATGCCGGCGGACGGCCTGCGCGTCCTCGAGCAACACGATGCGGTCTATCTGGGCGCCATCGGCTCGCCACGGGTGCCCGACCACGTCACCCTGTGGGGGCTGCTGCTGCCGATCCGGCAGCGGTTCGACCTCTATCTCAACATCCGCCCGATCAGGCTCCTGCCGGGCGTCGCCTCGCCTCTGGCCGGCGCTGCCGCGGGCGACGTCGACATGGTCTGCGTGCGCGAGAACACCGAGGGCGAGTACGCAGGCGCCGGCGGGCGCGTGCACGTCGGCATGGAGCACGAGGTCGGCATCCAGGTGGATGTGTTCACGCGCATGGGGGTCGAGCGGGTCGTCCGCCACGCGTTCGAGCTGGCACGGTCGCGCCGCCGCCGCCTCGCGAGCATCACCAAGTCGAACGCCAGCCCGCACCACTTCGTCATGTGGGACGAGATCGTCGCGGTCGTGCACGCCGACTTCCCCGAGGTGGAGCTCGACCGGATCCTGGTCGATGCGGCCTGCGCCTACATGATCACGCAGCCCGGGCGGTTCGACGTCATGGTCGCGTCCAACCTGTTCGGCGACATCATCACCGACATCGGCGCGGCCATCCAGGGTGGGATGGGCCTCGCGGCCAGTGCGAACATCTCGCCCGCCGGCACCGGCCCGGGCCTGTTCGAGCCCGTCCACGGTTCGGCGCCCGACATCGCCGGCCGGTCGCGGGCCAACCCCATCGGAGCGGTCTGGGCCGGCGCGATGATGCTCGACCACCTGGGCGAGAGCGAGTCCGGGGCACGGGTGATGGCCGCGATCGAACGCGTCCTGGCCGAGACGGACGTGCGCACCCCCGACCTCGGCGGCACTGCGAGCACGGCCGAGCTCGGCGACGAGTTGGTGCGCGCGGTCACCTCCCGGAGTCGGTGACCCCGGAGGGGTCGGCCGCAAGCACCGTCAGCACCAGCTCCAGCGCCTCTTCGGCGTCAGCGCTCGGCGCCAGCCGCGGCGCCCGGCCGAACACCTCTCCGGCCGCCCGGTGGAAGCCGTCGGGCAGACCGGCGGCGGCGTGGGTCGCGGCGATCTCGTCCATCTCGCCGACCCAGCGCCAGCCCTTGGCCGTCGCCGACCGGGCCGCCTGCACGCACGCGTCGCGCAGCTCGGGATGCGACAGGCCCCACTCGCGCACCAGGTCGTCCTCAACTCCCTCTGAGCGGGCGAGCGCACGGGCGGCGAGCAGAAGCGCGGCGCTGCCCTTCGACCACGCCGCGTAGGCCATCTTCACCGCCGACGCGTCTCCAGGACGGGCCGACACGACCTCCGGCTGGAGCGTCGAGCCGGCAACTGCCTTGGCCACCGCGCCCGCCTCGGCGCCCGACAGGTAGAGCCGCGTC
>DATCPV010000059.1:0-6290 GCA_036569885.1 Gaiellales bacterium
GCGCGAGGCGCTGCCGCAGCTGGCCAGGCGGCTTCCGGGGGTGCGGCTGGTGCGGCCGGCGACCTTCCGCCCCCAGAGCGGCGTGACCGGCGCCGTGGAGCTGCCGATCGCGTTTTTGACCGCCCGACCGGGGGAGGCCCCATGCGCGTGACCGTCGATACTCAGACCTGCGACCACCACGGCCAGTGCATGATCGCCTGCCCCGAGGTGTTCAACCTGGCCGCACCCGACCGGCTCGAGTACGTCGCCGAGCCCGACGACAGCCTGCGTGCCTGCGTCGAGGAGGCCGAGGCCGCGTGCCCGACCCTCTCGATCATGATCGAGGACTGACGCGGGGCCGGTAGGCGCCGGCGCGTGTTTCGGGGAGGGCGGCCCACCTGTTCCGGGGATACCCGGACGCCTCGGGACGGTCGAGGCTTACCGGATGGCCCTGCCGCGCACCCTCGCCGCCCTTGCACTCGCCGCCGCGGCCTCGCTCGCGGTGGCGGCTCCCGTGGCACTCGCCGGCTCGATCGTCCCCGCCTCCGGCGTCTACCTGGGTGCGTTCGCCAACGAGCCGGGCGGGATCACGACGCTCGAGACCGCCATCGGCCGCAATCTCGCCCTCGACCGCACCTACGTCCCGTGGACGTTCACCGGTTGGGCGAACCGAATCGCTCCTGACAAGGCCGCCGGCAGGATCCCCGAGCTCGCCTGGACGGCCGCTCCCACCACCACTGCGGCGGCCATCGCGGCGGGCACGCAGGACCGCGTCATCCTGGCCGCAGCCAGGGCGATGCGAGACTCCGGTACCCAGATCATGCTCGTGCCCTGGTACGAGTTCGACCAGCCGCGTGGCCACAAGCGCTTCATCGGCGGGCCCAAGCGGGTCATTGCCGCGTGGCGGCACATGGTGAGGCTGTTCCGGGCCGTTGGCGCGACCAATGTCCACTTCGTGTGGACACCGATGGCGTATGACTTTGGCCCGTACGCAAACGTCGACGCCGCCGCCTTCTATCCCGGCAACGCCTACGTGCACTGGATCGGCGCCGACGCCTACAACTTCCCCGGAGTCCCGTTTCGCACCCAGGCGGAACTGCTCGATCCCGCGCTGGCCTTCGCCCACAAGCACGACAAGCCGTTCATCGTCGGCGAGACGGCCAGCCTCAGCAGCAACGCGCAGACGCCCACCTGGATCGAGGCGTACGGCTCCTGGGCGGCGCTGCACCCGCATGTGAAGGCGATCACCTACTTCGACTCGATCTCGCCGAAGGGCAACGATTTCAGGCTGATCGCACACCCGTCCGTTCTGGCCGCGTTTGCCGCGCTCGGCCAGGAGGCGAGCATGCAGGCGATGCCCTAGCTCGAGCGCGCCGGCCACGCGGGGTAGACTCGCGGGCCGTGGCCGATTGGGTGACCATCTCGTCGCTTGCGACCGCCGGCGGAACGCTGGTGCTGGCGGTTGCGACCTTCTCGTCGGTGCGCTCGTCCAACCGCTCGGCCCGGGTCGCCGAGCGTGCGCTTCAGGCCGGGCTGCGGCCGCTCCTGATGCCGTCACACATGGAGGACCCGCCGCAGAAGGTGGGCTTCGTCGATGACCACTGGGTGATGGTGCCCGGCGGCGGAGGGAGCGCCGAGGCGTCTCGAGGGGCGGTCTACCTGACCCTCTCGGTGCGCAACGTCGGCAGCGGGATGGCCGTGCTCCACGGCTGGCGCCTCGTCCCGCAGCTCCTGGTGCGTGGGGACGCGCCGCAGCTCGACGACTTCCACCGGCTTTCGCGCGACCTGTACGTGCCGGTCGGCGATATCGGTTTTTGGCAGGGTGCGTTTCGCGAGCCCGATTCCGACGAGTTTCGCGCGGCCGCCGATGCAATCTCGGCTCGCGAGTCGCTGACGGTCGACATCCTCTACGGCGACCACGAGGGCGGCCAGCGGGTGATCAGCCGATTCTCGCTGCGCCCGCGGGGGGACGCCGACGGCTGGCTCGCAACCACCGCGCGGCACTGGAACATCGACCGCGAGGATCCTCGCTAGGCTCACTGGCGCTCGGCCGTACACTGCGAGTGTGAGCGTCTCAGACGACCGGATTGCCCGCCCGGGCAGCGTCACGCCCGTCCGCCTGACCGCGGTCGAGTTCGGCGACGGCCGCAAGCGAACCGGCGACTCCCTTGCGACCGAGGAGCCGATGGAGATCCGGCTCGACGCCCCCGGGATGGAGCAGCGGCAAGTCGCCGTGACGATGCGCACGCCCGGAAACGACTTCGAGCTTGCGGCCGGCTTCCTGCTCACCGAGGGCCTCGTGGCCGCGACCGGCGACGTGAGGAGCGTCCGCTACTGCTCGGTTCCGCGCGAGGAGCAGCAGTACAACGTGGTCACGGTGGATCTCGCCCGGCCCTACGACGCCGACCTGCTCCAGCGCAACTTCTACACGACGTCCAGCTGCGGGATCTGCGGCAAGGCATCGCTCGACTCGATCTCGGTGCGGTGCGCGCCGGTCGCGGACGGCCCCGAGGTGCCCGAGGCTGTCGTCGTCGAGCTGCCCGGGCGGCTGCGCGAGGCCCAGCTCCTGTTCGACCGCACCGGCGGCCTCCATGCGGCCGGTCTCTTCGACGCCGGCGGCCGGCTGCTCGAGCTGCGCGAGGACGTCGGCCGCCACAACGCCGTCGACAAGCTGGTCGGGCAGGCGCTCCTAGCCGGAACGCTGCCACTCTCTGAGCGGGTGCTGATGGTGTCGGGCCGCCTGAGCTTCGAGATCGTGCAGAAGGCGGCCGTCGCGGGCATCCCCGTGGTGTGTGCCGTGTCGGCCCCGTCGAGCCTGGCGGTGGACGCGGGCCGCCGGTTCGGGATGACCCTGGTCGGCTTCCTGCGCGGCAGCCGCTTCAACATCTACACCGGGCCGGAGCGCATCACCTAGCGCGGGAGCTTGGGCGGGCGGCTCTGGACGAACTGGAAGCCGAACCGGCCCTTGATGCAGAGATTGCCGCTCGTGATGTCGTGGTCGAGCGGTGAGGTCACCTTGACGATCTCGTTGTCCTGCACGTGCAGGGTCAGCGTGCAGCCGACGCCGCAGTAGGGGCAGATCGTGTCGGTGCGCGCCTGGCCGGCCTCGTCCCACGTGCCCGCGGCGCGATGGTCGTGCTCGCTCTTGAACATGAGGGCGCCGGTCGGGCAGACCGCGATGCAGTTGCCGCAGTAGACGCAAGCCGAATCGGGCAGCGGGACCGCGAACTCGGTGGCGATGCGGGCGTCGAAGCCGCGACCGGCGACGGCGATGGCAAAGGTGTTCTGCCAGTCGCTGCCGCAGCCCTCGACGCACTTGTAACAGAGGATGCACTTGCTGTAGTCGCGCACGTAGAGCTCGTTGTCGACCTTGACAGGTTGGGCGACCGTTGCGGCCGTCTGGCCGTCGCCGGCGTGGTGATGCCCGGGCCGGGCATGGTCGCGGACGCCCGCCTTGGCCGGCTCCGCGGGTGGCCCGTAGCGATCGGGCCGGGCGTCGTACTCGCCGATCCAGCGGTCGACGTCAGGCGTGGTGGAGAGGTCGACCGACGACGCCAGAAACTCGAGCACCATCTTGCGGCTGTGGTGGACGCGCTCCGACGCGGTGCGCACGACCATGCCGTCCTCGGCCTTCCGGGCGCACGACGGCACCAGCACCCGCGAGCCCTCGACCTCGACCATGCAGACGCGGCAGGCGTTCACCGGGGTCAGTGTCTCGGCGTAGCAGAGGGTCGGGATCTCGAGCCCCTGGCGGCGGCAGACCTGCAGGATCGTCTCGCCCTCGCGGCCGCGCACGGCCTCGCCGTCGATCTCGAGCTCGATGGTGCGCCGCAGCGTGACCGGGACGGCGCTCATGCGGCTCCCGCCCCCGCGAACGGCCGCAGCGCCTGAAGCGCCGACTCGATCGCATTGGCGGCCGTCTGGCCGAGGCCGCAGATCGAGGCGTCGCGCATTCCGCGCGCGATCTCGTCCAGAAGCGCCAGCTCGTCGTCGATCGACCCCCGCGGGCGGCCGTTCGCCAGGCGCAGCATCGCCTCCTGCTGGCGCACCGTGCCGACCCGGCAGGGAACGCACTGGCCGCAGGACTCGTCGCGGAAGAAGGCGGCGATGCGAAGCAGGATCGGCACCAGGTCGACGGTGTCGTCGAGCAGCATGATCACGCCGGAGCCCAGTGTCACCCCGGCGGCGCGGGTGGCCTCGAACGACAGCTCCAGGTCGAGCATGTCGGGGGCGACGAAGGCGCCCGCCGCCCCCCCCAGCAGGATCGCCCGCAGCTCGCGGCCGCCGGCGACGCCGCCGGCCATCTCGATCACGTCGCCGAGCTTCGCCCCGAACGGCGCCTCGTAGAGGCCCGGCCGCTCGACGCAGCCCGACAGGCAGAAGAGCCGTGTCCCGGTCGACTGCTCGGTGCCGGTCGCGGCGAATGCGCGGCCGCCCTCCAGGACGATGTCGAGCACGTTCACGAGCGTCTCGACGTTGTTCACGACCGTCGGCTTGCCGAAGAGGCCCACATCGACCGGGAACGGCGGCTTGTTGCGGGGCTCACCGCGAAACCCCTCGATGGAGTTGAAGAGCGCGGTCTCCTCGCCGCAGATGTATGCCCCCGCACCCTTGCGCAGCTCGATGTCGAAGCGCAGCCCGTGGCCCATGATGTCGTCGCCGAGAAGGCCGCGGGTACGGGCCTCGGTGACCGCGTTCACGAGCCGGTCCCAGGCCAGCGGATACTCGCCGCGCAGGTACACGTAGCCCCGCTCGCACCCGCACGCGAAGGCGGCGATGGTCATCGCCTCGATCACGGCGAACGGGTCCTGCTCGAACACGATCCGGTCTTTGAAGGTGCCCGGCTCGGACTCGTCGGCGTTGCAGATCAGATAGCGCGGCCCGACGGGATTCCGGGCGACGGCGTCCCACTTGCGTCCTGTCGGGAAGGCGGCGCCACCGCGGCCGAGCAGCTTCGACTCGGTCACCTCGCGGATCACGCCGGCCTGGCCGAGCGCGAACGCCCGCCGCAGCGCCTCGTAGCCGTTATGGGCGCGGTAGCTGTCGAGACTCTCGGGGTCGACGATGCCCGCGCGCCGCAGCAGCCGGACGGTGCCTCCGCGCTGCGGGATCGGATCGGGCACCATGGGGTCGGGCAGCCGGCCCTGCAGCGCCGCGGCGATCGCACCGGCGCTCGCCGGTGCGATGGAGCGCTCGACGGGGTCCTCGCCGGCCACGGTCACGAGCGCTGCGGGTGCGCGTTCGCAAAGCCCCAGGCAGGGGCTCTCGAGCCAGATCGCGCGGCCGTTGCCCGGGTGCGCTCCGGCCGGGCCGACCGTCCGCTCCAGCTCGGCGACGAGCTCGTTTCCGCCCCGGCACATGCAGGCGATGTCCGTGCACACGTGTGTCACGACCGGCGGCTGCGGGTCCAGTGAGAAGAGCGCATAGAAGCTCGCGACGCCGTACGCCTCGGCCGGCGGGATGGTCAGCCGGCGGCAGACGTAGCCGAGGGCACCCGGGCTGATCCAGCCCCCGCGGGCCTGGACCGCGTGCAGCGTCGGCAGCAGCAGGTGGCGCTGATCGCGCGCGGCGTGGCCACCGCGCGCGGAGTGCCCGTCGATCTCGGTGCGGGCGCCACCCACCCACGCGGTGTCGGGCGGCCCGAGCACGGCATCGACCGCCTGCCGCTCGGCAGCCGTCGCCGACTGGTCATCGATGCGCAGATCCACTTATCTGGCGGGGATCGACACGTGTCCGGGGTGGGTTTCGGGTTGCGCCACGGGCACCTTCTCCACCCGGATCGCGCTGGCCTTGAACTCGGCGGTGCCCGACTTGGGGTCGGTCGCGTCGATGGTGAGAACGTTGGTCTCGACCTGATCGGGAAAGTGCAGCGTCATGAACGCCAGACCGGGCCGGAGGGTGGTGTCGATGCGCACGGGCGCGGTCACCGTACCGCGGCGCGAGGTGATCTTGACGCGCTCACCCTCGGCGAGGTCGAGGCGCTCGCAATCCTCGATCGACAGGTCGATGGTCTCGCCCCGCCGCAGGGGCGAGCTGTAGCCGCCGCTCTGCACGCCCGTGTTGTAGGAGTCGAGGTGCCGGCCGGTGGTCAGCCGCAGCGGGAACTCCTCGGTCAGCTCGTCGACCGGGAGCTCGTGGACCACGACGCTGAACGGCGCTCTGCGGCCGCCGACCGGGGTCTCCCAGAGGCGGCCGTGCAGGAACGGAGAGCCGGGATCGTCCTCGTCGGCGCACGGCCACTGGATGCCCTTGAGCTCCTCGAGCCGGGTGTAGCTCATGCCGGCGTGCATTGGTGAGAGGCTGCGCAGCTC
>DATCPV010000060.1:0-3935 GCA_036569885.1 Gaiellales bacterium
TGCCTGGGGCACTCGCTTGGCCAGATCGTTGACCGCAGCCTCGATGCGGTCGAGCGACGCTTGCATCCGCGCGACATCCTCGCGGGTGGCGAGGTGAAGCTGCGAGAGAGCCGCGGTCTGGGCGCGCTGCCGCACCGCCTGAGCCCGCTCCTTGGTGGCGGACACCATCGGGCTTTGGGCAACCTCCTGCTGAACGCGAGTACGCGTTGCGTCGGTCGCTTCGATGACGCGCTCGAGGATCTTCTTGCGGTCGTCCATACGCCTCCATCCCTTTCCAGGCTTCACCCCTTAAGGTACCAGCCGGGTCGGCTGACACGCCACACCCGGACGCGGCATCGACGTCGCGTATCGTTCAGGGAGATGACCTGGAACGACAGCTCAACCGAGCTCGAGGCGATCCGGCGCTGGTTCGCCCAGCGTGGCCTCGAGCTCTCGCTGCAGCCCTGGGGCGAGGGCCAGTGGCGCGCCTGGGTCACCGAGCGCGAGTCGTCGTCGGGCGCCGGTGAGTTCGTCGACGGCGCCAGCGAGCTGGACGCCGCGGCACGCGCGCGCCGCCATCACACCCGGCGCCGGTTCCGCACGGCCGTGTCCGCGCTGGGCGAGATGGCCCAGAGCGAGGTGGGCCAGCTGATCATCGCCGAGGTCGCGCTGACCAAGCTGCCGCTCGGCAAGCGCCCGCTCGCACGCCAGACGATGCTCGCCGGAGGCATCTGGATGCTGGATGCCCGTCGCCGCGGCGTGGCGAAGGAGCTGGGCGGAGCCGCTTCGGACTGGATCTCGATCCGCGCCGCCGAGCGGGGCCTCATCCGTCCCCGTCTGACAGACCACCCGGCGCTGCCGGCCGCCCGCCAGGCCGCCGACGAAGGCCTGCGGCTGCTCCGGCGGACACTGCGCGGCCGCTGAGTGTCGACCGACCGGCGCACCGTCGTGCCGCTGCGGGTGCGGTTCTCGGAGACCGACGCGATGGGCGTCGCGAACAACGCGGCCTACCTGGCCTGGTTCGAGGTGGGCCGAATCGAATACCTGCGCGAGATCGGCCACAGCTACGCCGAGGTGCACACGGGCGGCATGGACATGGTGGTCATCGAGGCCCGGGTCTCCTACCTGCGCCCGCTGCACTTCGACGACACGTTCACCGTCACGTGCGCATGCACCAACGTGCGCGCCGCGACGTTCACGTTCGGCTACGAGCTGCACGACGAGGAGGGGCTGTGCACGCGCGGCGAGACGCGCCACGCCTGTGTCGACCGGGCGCTCGAGCGGGCCGTGCGGGTGCCCGAGTGGCTCGTTCAGGCCGTCACCGCCGCCAACGGCTAACCGTTGTCCCAGGTGAGGCCGCCGTCGTCGGAGCGAAGCAGCCGGCCGTCGGCCGTGGCCGCATACGCGAGCCGCCAGTTCCGCAGGTCGAACGCCACCGCGCGCACGCCCACGACCGACGCCACCCGGGTGAAGCTGCGCCCGGCGTTCGTCGAAAGCTCGATGCCCTGAGGCGCCGCGACCAGCAGCCGCCGCTGCTGGTCGGTCGTCGTGGCGATCGCCGTGGCGTCGGCAAGGGCCGGCAGGCGCCGGAACGTGGCCCCGAAGTCGCCCGAGCGCCAGAGGCCGTTCGCGCCACAGGCGACGTAGATCACATCCGGCAGGTGCACGTCACCGCGCACCGCGGCGACGGCGACCGCGCCGGTGGGCAGACCGGCCGCCCGCAGCCGCGCCCAGCGGGCGGCATTTCGCACAGACACCCACAGCCGGCCCGCGCCGTCGAGCGCGTACAGCCGGTTGGTGCGGTAGTACGGTGAGGCGACCGCCGCAAGCGGCGCCACCACAGGCTCAGGCCTCGGCAGCGCCGCGGTTCCGAAGCCTCCGCTCTGCACCCCCGCCGGCCCGACGGCGACGACGCGCGTTGACAGAAACGCGACGCCGGTCGCCCCTCCCCGGCCCGGCACGATGTGCCAGGTATGGCCGCCGTCGCGCGACCGGTAGACCCGCCGCCCGGTCGCCGCCCAGATGGTGCCCGAAAAGTCGGGCGCGATGGCCAGAGCCGAGGCGGTTGCGGGCATCGTGACCGGGGGCTCGCCCGCGCGCGGGGTGCACGCGGCGCAGAGCACCGCCAGCGCCACCGCGATCACACGAATTCGCTCAACCGATGGGGCCATTAACCCGAAGAACCTAGAGGAGGGCACGTTCGCGCGCGCAGGTCGAGATTCGGCAGGCGGGTTGCCGCCCAATCCCCAATGGCTTCAAACGACCTCTCAGCCATCGCCCGCCTGCGCGCCCTTCTGGACGTGACGAGGCTCGTGCGCGCGGAAACGGACACCGCGGCCATCATGGACGCCATCGCGGGGACGATCGCGACGTCGCTGGGATTCCGCACCGTGGTGGTCAACACCTACCGCCCGGCCTGGAACGATTTCGAGGTGACGACGGTGCATGGCATCGAAGAGGCCCGGGAGGCGCTGATGGGCGACACCCTCGCCTGGGAGGCCTGGGCGCCGCTGCTCGACGAGCGGTTCGCCGTGAACGGGGCGTACATGATCCCGCACGGAGACTTCAACTGGGAGCACGACGTCGGCCGCCGCTACATCCCGGCCTGGGAGCCGAGCGCCGATCCCAATGCGTGGCACCCCGGGGACGAGCTCTTCGTGCCGATGCGCCACACCGACGGGCACCTGCTCGGGATCCTCTCGGTGGGCGAGCCGCGCTCGGGCATGCGGCCCACGCCCGACGACATGGCCGGCCTCGTGGCCGTCGCCGATCACGCGGCGCTGGCCCTGCAGAGCGCCATCGAGACGAAGGCGGCCGCATTCCACCGCGGCGCGCTGCGCCAGCTCCTGCAGGTCTCGTCCCGGCTGACCGAGACGCTGTCGGCCGACGCGATCCTGCAGTCGGTCTGCGACGGCATCTCGGAGGCGGTCGGCTTCCAGAAGGTCTGCATCGACCTCCCCGACCCGGTCACGGGTGTGTTCACGACCCGGGCCGCGACCGGCTGGACGCTCGAAGACCGGCGCCTGAACTCGTTGATGACGCTGTGGGAGATGGCGCCGCTGCTCGACCCGCCGTTCGAACGCCAGGGCTGTTACCTGCTCACGCTCGAGGAGGCGACCGCACGCCTGCCGGAGGTTCACAGCACGCGCCGGTCAGAGCTGAACGGCTCGGGCCCGCACGCCTGGAACCGGCACTGGCTGGTGGTCCCGATGTACGACCGGGGCGGCGAGGTGATCGGCATGATCTGGGCCGACGACCCGCGCGACCGGCTGCTGCCCTCGACCGAGATCCTCCAGGCCCTGCGCGTGTTCGCGAACCAGGCGACCGCCGCGCTCGACTCGGCCGGCCGCTTCGAGGAGATGCGGTACCTGGCCGAGCATGACCCGCTCACCCGCCTCTACAACCGGCGCGCGTTCAACCACCGACTGCGGGTCGAGGCCGCGCGGTCGCGCCGCTACGGCACACCCTTCGCGCTCGTCGTGCTGGACGTGAACGGGTTCAAGAAGATCAACGACCACCACGGCCACATGGCCGGCGACGCCGCGCTCGCGCGGGTCGCCGACCTGCTCAGCCATCAGATGCGGGCACCGGACGCGGCGTTTCGGATCGGCGGCGACGAGTTCGCGCTCGTCCTCACCGAGATCGAGCTGGAGGGCGTCGCACCGGTCGTCCAGAGAATCGCCGCCCACCTTGCCGAGGCGTCCACCGCCGACGGCCACACCGTCACGGCCAGCTTCGGCGTCGCCGTGTTCGGCGGCGCCGTGCAGGACGAGGAGACCCTGCTGCGCTCGGCGGACGCGGCCATGTACGCGGCCAAGCGAGCCGGCGTGGTCGTGCGCCTCGTCGCCTAATTTCTGGGCCGGTTCACCCGAATTGGTCTAGCCGAATCCCGCCCGGGCCTGCAGACTGAGCTCATTGGGACACCCCCGGTCCCGATCACCCACCATGCCCACACC
>DATCPV010000061.1:0-2360 GCA_036569885.1 Gaiellales bacterium
GGTACGGGCTGCGCACACTCAGGGCGGCCACCGCCAGCGAGAATGCCCCGTCCCAGAAGGTGCTGACCAAGGCCGGGTTCGTCCTGGTTGGCCCGGCCGACCCGGCCGACCTCGGCGGTAAGCCGGGCGCCTGGTATCAGCGCGACCTCGCCGCCGACTGACGCGACGCTAACGTTTCGGAGTCAAATGAACTCTCCCAGCACCCCGAGCGGAGGCAACGGCAGGCGCATCGTCCGCCTGTTCCGGCCCTATCGGCTGCGGCTCTCGTGGCTCTTGTCGATGATCCTCTTCTCGGCCGCGCTCGGCGTCGTGCCGCCCTTCCTGCTGCGCGACCTGCTGAACAACGTCCTGAACCGCGGCGCCGCGCTCGACACCCACCGGCTGGCCCTGCTGGTGGCGGGCATGGTTGCGATCCCGGTCGTGACACAGGCGATCGGCGTGGCCCAGACGTGGCAGTCGAACCTGGTCGGCCAGCGGGTCATGCACGACCTGCGCACGGCGGTGTACCGGCACCTGCAGCGGCTCTCCCTGGCGTTCTTCACCCGCACCCGCACCGGCGAGGTGCAGTCGCGGATCGCCAACGACATCGGCGGCGTCCAGACCGTCGTCACCTCCACGGCGACCTCCGTCGTCTCGAACGTGACCACCGTCATCACCACGGCCGCGGCCATGATCCTGCTCGACTGGCGGCTCTCGGTCGCCGCCTTCGCGCTGCTGCCGGTGTTCGTGCTCATGACCCGGCGGATCGGCGCGATGCGCCGCCAGCTCACCTCCACCATGCAGGGCACCCTGGCCGATATCTCGACCCTAGTCGAGGAGTCGCTGTCGGTATCGGGGGTGCTGCTGGCAAAGACCATGGGGCAGACCGACGAGCTGACCGCGCGCTTCCAGGAGGAGAGCCACCGGCTCGCCGATCTCGAGCAGCGCTCGCGGATGGCGGGCCGCTGGGTGATGGGCTCGATCCAGGCGACCTTCGCCGTGATGCCGGCGCTCATGTACGGCGTCGCCGGCTACCTGCTCGCGTCCGGCGGGCCGTCGATCTCGATCGGCACCCTGGTCGCCTTCACGACCCTGCAGACCCGCCTCTTCTTCCCCGTCTCCTCGCTGCTCTCGGTGCAGACCGATGTGCAGTCCTCGCTGGCGCTGTTCGACCGCGTCTTCGAGTACCTCGACCTGCCGGTGGACATCGACGAGCGGCCTGACGCGGTGACCCTCGACCGGGCCCACGTGCATGGCCGCGTCGAGTTCGACGACGTCAGCTTCGGCTACGACCCCGACGCCGCGCCCATCCTGGAGGGGATCTCGTTCGTGGCCGAGCCGGGTAGCAAGGTGGCCGTCGTGGGCGAGACGGGATCCGGCAAGACAACGCTCGGGTACCTGGTCGCGCGGCTCTACGATGTCGGCTCGGGGGCGGTGCGGATCGACGGCACCGATGTGCGCGACCTCACGTTCGACTCGCTGCGGAGCATCGTCGGCGTGGTCTCCCAGGAGACCTACCTGTTCCACGGGACGGTGCGCGAGAACCTGGCCTTCGCGCGGCCCGGGGCGAGCGACGAGGAGATCGAGGCGGCCGCCAAGGCGGCCCAGATCCACGAGCACCTGCACTCGCTCCCGGAGGGCTACGACACCGTCGTCGGCGAGCGCGGCTACCGGTTCTCGGGCGGCGAGAAACAGCGCCTCGCGATCGCCCGGGCGGTGCTGCGCGACCCACCGGTCCTGCTCATGGACGAGGCGACCAGTTCACTCGACGTCGAGACCGAGCGGGCCGTGCAGGTGGCCCTGGATGAGCTCAGCCAGGGCCGCACCAGCATCGCCATCGCCCATCGCCTGTCCACCGTCCGCGACGCCGACCTGATCCTCGTGCTCGATCACGGCCGCATCGTCGAGCGCGGGACGCACTTCCAGCTCGTCGCCATGGGCGGCCGCTACGCCGCGCTGGTCGAGCGCGACGCCGTGGTCGCGTAGGCGCGTGCGCCGGACGCACCGCTACGGCGCCGACCAAAGCCAGGTTGCCGACCTGCACACACCCGCGGCCGGCGAGGGCTGGCCCGTGGCGGTGGTGCTCCACGGCGGGTTCTGGCGCGAGCGGTACGACCGGACGCTGATGGAACCGCTCTGCGCCGATCTGGCCGAGTCGGGCTGGGCGGCATGGAATCTCGAATACCGCCGGGTGGGCGGTGGGGGAGGCTGGCCGGCGACGTTCGACGATGTCGCCGCCGGCATCGACCACCTCGCCGCCGTCGCCGCTCCGCTCGACCGCGCCCGGGTCGTCACGATCGGCCACTCGGCCGGAGGCCACCTGGCGCTGTGGGCGGCTTCGCGCGCACGCCCGGGCGTGGCTGTGACCGCCGCCGTGGGGC
>DATCPV010000062.1:0-3108 GCA_036569885.1 Gaiellales bacterium
CCACCCAGGTCGCCGGTCGGCCAGCTCGGGGCGCCCGAGCGTGAGCATGAAGATGGGGTGTGCCCGCGACCACTCGAGCAGGTACTCGACGAAGTCGAGCAGACCCGCATCGGCCCATTGGATGTCCTCGAACACCATCACCACCGGCTGGCGGTCGCTCAGCCGCTCGAAGAACAGCCGCCACGCTCCGAACATCTCCTGGGGGTCGCGCGCCTGTCCCTCCTCCAGGCCGAGCAGGTGAGCGAGCCGGGGTTCCACCCAGCGGCGCTCCCCCGTGTCGGTGACGTGTTCGGCGACCGTCGCGCGCAACTTGGCGAGCGCCGTGTCGACATCGTCTGCTTCGGCGATCCGCGCCCGCATCCGCACCATCTCGCCCAGCGCCCAGTAGGTCACCCCGTCGCCGTAGGCGAGGCAGCGCCCGCGGTGCCACCAGACGCTGCCCGATAGGCCGTCCATGTACTTCTCGAACTCCCACGCCAGGCGCGACTTACCGATCCCGGCGATTCCGACCACCGAGGCCAGGTGGGCCTTGCCCTCCTCGACCGATGCCTGGAAGAGCTCTTTCACCAGTCGGAACTCACGGTCGCGGCCGACGAAGGGTGGATCGAGCCCCGCCGGTCGAAGCGCGCCTCCGCGCCCGGCCGCAACCCGAGCCGCGCGCCACAGATGCATCGGCTCGGACTTGCCCTTCATCTCGTGCGATCCGGCGTCCTCGAAGGTGATCGCGGCCTCCGACGCGCGACGGGTCGCCTCGCCCACCAGGACACCGCCGGCAGCGGCCAGCGCCTGCACGCGTGAGGCCGTGTTGACCAGGTCGCCGGCAACCATCCCCTGGCCGTGAGCGCCGAGGGTCACCGCCGCCTCACCCGTCATCACTCCGGCGCGGGCCGCGATTGCCGTCTGGTCGGTCTCTGTCCCCATGCCCGCGACGGCCGCGACCAGCTCGAGTGCGGCACGGACGGCCAGCTCGGCGTCGTGCTCCTGGGCGACGGGAGCGCCCCAGACGGCCATGACCGCATCGCCGATGAACTTTTCGACCGTCCCGCCGTAGGCGTGGATCACGCGCTCGCATGTCTCGAAGTACTGCGACAGGAACTCGCGCGTCTCCTCGGCGTCGCGGTTCTCCGAACGGGCGGTGAATCCGACCAGGTCGGCAAACAGCAGCGAAACCAGCCGCCGCTCGGCGACGGGCGCCTGCTGGCCGCCTGCCGGGCCCGGCGCGGCCGCCGTCACCGGCTCGCCGCAGGCGTTGCAGAACCGCTTGCCCGAGACGATGGGCGCGCCGCAGGCGGGGCAGGCGAGCGCGAGGGGCGTCCCGCAATCGCCACAGAAGCGTGCAGCCGCAGGATTTTGGGCTCCGCACACCGAGCAGACGACATTTTCGGATGGCACTGACATTCCTGCTTGTGACACTACTTTCCAGGCAGAATGCGGGCAAGTCCTCGGTCGGGCGAGATGGCGCTCACGCGGTGCGACGGCGGAGGGTCGTCGCGCCGAGTGCCAAGGCCAGGAGGGTCGCCCCGACGACCACGAGCAGGTCGCGCGCCGTCGTCGAGTCGAAGCCTCCGAGCGTCGTGACCCGGGCGAGTCCGTCGTACGCGTAGGTGAGCGGCAGGACGTCGGAGACGGCCTGCAGGACGGACGCCATCCGGTCGCGCGGGACGAAGAGGCCGCACAGGAGCAGCTGGGGGATGACGACGGCCGGCATGAACTGGACGGCCTGAAACTCGGTCGCGGCGAAGGCGCTGACGAAGAGCCCAAGCGCCATCCCGAGGACGGCATTTGCGATCGCGAGCCCGGCGACCGTCCACTCCGACCCGGACACGTGCAGATCGAGCAGGCCGAAGGCGACCACCGACGTCAGCGCCGCCTGTACCGCCGCGATCGCGCCGAACGCGAGGCCGTACCCGGCGAGCAGGTCGAGCTTCCCGACCGGCATCGACATCAGCCGCTCGAGCGTCCCGGTCGTGCGCTCGCGCAGCATTGTGATCGCCGTGACCAGGAACATGCTGATGAACGGGAAGATCCCCAGAAGCGGCGCCCCGATGCGCTGGAACGCGGACGCCTCGCCGTCGAGCACGTAGCGCAGGAGCACCTCGAGCAGGCACGGCACCGCGAGCAGGAGGGCGATGGTGCGGGGGTCGCGGCGCAGCTGGAGCAGGACGCGTGTCGCGGTGGCCGCCGTGATCCGTGCGCTCACGCTGCCGCCTCCGCCCGCTCGATCATGCGCAGGAACGCCTCGCCCAGATCGTCCTCGCCGGTCTGGCGGCGCAGTTCCTGCGGCGTCTCGGAGGCCAGGATCCCGCCGTCGCGCATGAGGAGCAGGCGGTCGCAGTGATTGGCCTCGTCCATCACATGGCTCGAGACGAGCAGGCTGGTTCCGCCGTGGGCCAGGCGCCGGAAGGTGTTCCACAGATCGCGGCGCAGGACGGGGTCGAGGCCGACGGTCGGCTCGTCGAGCACGAGCACCGCAGGCTCGTTGAGGAGCGCCGTCGCCAGCGATGCCCGCGCGCGCTGCCCACCGGAGAGGCGGCCGACCACCCGGCCTGCGAAGTCGTCGAGGCCGACGGTCGCGATCACCGCCCCCACACGTTCCGGCGAGGCTCCCAGCACGCGGGCGAAGTAGCGCAGGTTCTCCCGCACCGACAGGTCGCCGTACACCGACGGCGCCTGGGTCATGTACCCCACGCGGGAGCGCAGGCTCGGCGACCCGGCGGGCTCCCCCAGGACGGTCACGCTGCCGCCGGTCACGATCTGGACGCCGACGACCGCCCGCATCAGGGTCGACTTCCCGCAGCCGCTCGGGCCGAGCAGCCCGGTAACCGCCCCGGCCGGCACGTCCAGCGAGACACCGTGCAGCACCTCCACACCGCCTCGGGCGACGCACAGATCGCGGACGGCGATCGCCGGCTGCTCGCTCACGCCGCCATGCTACCGGCGGCGGGCACGCCCGCAACGATCCTCTGGGTACGGCAGAATCGGATCGTGCCCCCCGACACCTCCGACACCTCCCCCGCCGCGCGCCGCGACCTCGCCCGCATCGTCGGCGACGGCGCCGTCACGATCCCGGTGGCCGATCGCTCGCTGCTGCACGACTCCACCGAGACC
>DATCPV010000063.1:0-3008 GCA_036569885.1 Gaiellales bacterium
GCGTCGAGCGCGGAGCGCAGCTGGCCCTCGAGTGGCGCGCCCTCCACGAGCTTGCCGTCGAGTGCGGCGGTGCCGATCGTGAACGCCCAGACGCCCCGCTCGGCCAGCGCCTGGATGCGGGCGGGCGAGTCGACCGAGCCCGCGGCGATCACGGGCAGCGAGGTCGCCCCGACGACCGCCTCGACCAGCGCGTCGACGTCGCCGTCGTAGCGGTAGGCGAGCAGGTTGATACCGTCGACGCCCAGGCCCTCGGCCCGGTGGGCGTCATCGGCGATCTCCTCGATCGAGCCCCGCAGCAGGCAGGGGTGGCCGACGATCTGGCCGACGTAGGGGAAGAACTTGATGCCGGTGCCGGCAAGCACCTCCTGCACGGGCTCGATCAGCGTTCCGCCGATCAGGAAGTCCGGGCCGATCTCGGCCGCGGCCCGGGCCGACGCGAGCGTCGCCTCGGGCGTCTCGGAGACGACCTCGAGGTGGGTGGTGTGCCCGTTTGCGCGGATGTCGTCCATGAGCGCCTGCAGCTCCGGCCGTGGCAGCCCGACGTCCTTGCAGCCGACGTGTGTGACGCCGCTCTGGGCGATCGAGGCGTACACGGACCGCGCATCCGTGAGCGTGCGATCGTCCCGCGTCAGCATGAAGATGAACTCGATCACGGGCACCCCTCCAAGTTGTAGGACAACTTCGGTATGATAGAGCCTCTGACGGGTTTGTTGTGCGACGGACGGGAGGATGCGTGCGAGCAGCGATCTGGGATGGCCCGGGGACGATGTCTGTTGGCACCGTACCCGACGCCGTCTGTCCCGAGGACGGCGTCCTTCTGCGCGTCACGGCGTGCGGCATCTGCGGCACCGACGTGCGCACCTTCTACAACGGCGATCGCCGCATCACCCCGCCGTGGGTGCTCGGCCACGAGATCTCGGGCGAGCTGATCGAGATCGGGCCGCGGGCCGCCGAGGAGCTGGCCCAGATGGGCCTGGGCGTGGGCGAGCACGTGCATTGCATCTCGACCCTCTGGTGTGGCCGCTGCCGCCTGTGCCGCAGCGGCAACGAGCACCTCTGCGAGCACGCCGGGCTGATGGGGTTCGACTACCAGGGGGCCTACGCCGAACTCGTTGCGATCCCTCAGGTCGCGCTCAAGAACCTGTTCCGGATTCCGGCCGGCCTCTCCGACGCCCACGCCACCTTCGCCGATCCGCTGTCCGACGCGATCTGCGGGCACAAGGACATCGCCGTCGGCCTCGACGACACGGTGGCGGTTGTCGGCGCCGGACCGGTGGGGACGGCCCATGCGGCCATCGCCCGGCTCGAGGGCGCCGGCCAGGTGCTGTTGCTCGAGACCGCGGCCGCCCGGCTCGACCTCGCCCGGGCCATCCTCGGCGACGAGCGCATGCGCTACATCGATACCTCCGACACGGAGGGCATCGCCGCCGTGCGGGGCGTGACCGACGACATCGGCGCCGACGTGGTGATCGTGGCCTGCTCGAGCGACGCCGCCCAGGAGGAGGCGATGGAGATGGCCGCGCCGCGCGGCCGGGTGCTCTTCTTCGGCGGCCTGCCGAAGGGCACGACGCACATCCGCTTCCCCTCCAACGTGCTGCACTACCGCGAGGTGCAGGTGCACGGCTCCTACGCGTCCCGGCACCGCGACCAGGTGCACGCCCTCGACATGCTCGCCGACGACATCGGTGGCCTGCGCAGTGTGGTCTCCGACGTGGTGGATCTCGACAGCGCCCCGGCCGCCTTTGCCCGCATCCGCGCGGGGGAGGTGCTCAAGGTAGTGGTGCAGCCCTAGCTCAACCCTAAAGTATCCCGATGATGAAATCTCCCGGCCGCCGCTCGCTCCGCCACTCGCTCGCCGACGGGCTGCGCGACCGGGTGGTGGCGGGTGAGTTCGCCCCCGGCGACCGCCTTCCCGGTGAGCCCGAGCTCGCCCGCAGCCTGGGCGTCTCGCGCAGCTCCCTGCGGGCGGCGATCGCGCTGCTCGAGGAGGACGGGCTGCTCCGGCGGATGCACGGCTCCGGCACCTACGTCACCGACCGGCCGCTCCTGCGCAACGATCTCAGCCGCAACTTCGGGGTGTCGTCGATGATCGCGGCGATGGGCCTCGAGCCGGGCACCGTGGACGAGACGTGCGTCGCGGAGGAGGCGTCGGCCGAGGTCGCGGCCGCGCTCGGCGTCGCGGAGGGTGACGCCGTCAGCGCCCTGCGCCGGGTGCGCACCGCGGGCGGGCGGCGGGTGGTGGACGTGACCGAGTGGTGCCGCCTCGACGTGCTCGCCCCACGCGCGATGGCGGCGGTGGCCGGCGGCTCGATCTACGCCGCGCTGGCCGAGCGCGGCCTGACCGTGCACCACGGGGTGGCCACGATCACGCCCGACGTCGCCATGGGCGAGGTGGCGCGGCGGCTGGCCGTACCGCGGGGCACCCTGCTCCTGACGGTGTGGCAGGTCGACAGCACCGCCGACGACTCCGTCGCGCTCGCCTCGCGTGAGCACCACCTGGCCGACGCATTCGAGATCTCCGTCTACCGGCGCGGGCCGGGCGGCGGTGGGGAGGACGAGCGATGAGCGGTGCCGATCTGGTCGTGGGCGTGGATGTGGGATCGCAGGGAACGTGCGCGCAGGCGATCGACGCCGACGGCGTGCTCGCGACCACGACCTATGTGCCCCACCGGTTGTCGTATCCCCATCCCGGCTGGGCCGAGCAGGACCCGAGCGAGTGGCTCGGCGCCGTTGCGGAGGCCCTCGCCGAGGTGCGCCGCAACGTCGGCGACCGGCCGCTGCGGGCGATCTCGTTCGGTTCGCAGCTCGACGGGCTCGTGCCGGCCGGCGCCGACGGCGAGCCAACGGGCCCGGCGCTGATCTGGATGGACCGGCGGGCCGGGGCCGAGTGCGACGCCGCCGCCGAACGCCTGGCCCCCGAGCGGCTGCGGGCTCTCACGGGCTGCAACCTCGACCCCGGTCACGTTGCCGCCAAGATCGCCTGGCTTGCCGTCCACCGCGCCGAGCAG
>DATCPV010000064.1:0-4805 GCA_036569885.1 Gaiellales bacterium
GTCGGTCGCCCGCGTCGCCGGCCGGGTGCGGATTCGCGTGGCGGGCGTGGCATAGGCACAATCCCTGCGATGACAACGGGGCGCGGGAAGCGGGTGTGGGCCATACGGCTTGCAGTGCTGGGCGTGGTCATTGGGGCGATCGTGGGCGTCGCCGTGGTGCTCACGGGGGCGCGCGGGAATGCCGCCCCCACGACCCGGTCGGACTCGGGCGCGCCCGTGGCCCGATTTGTGTCGGCCTGGCACGCGGGCGACTTCAGCCGCATGTACTCCGAGATCACCCCCAAGGCCCGGGCGCGGGTGTCCTCCACGCGCTTCGTCGCCTTCTACAAGCATTCGGCGGCCGTGGCGACGATGCGCGGCCTGCGCCTGGTCGGCCATCTGCGGCTCGGGCATGGCGCCGTGACGGTGCCGATGTCGGTCTCGACCCGCCTGTTCGGCCGCGTGGCCGAGACGATGGCGGTGCCGCTGGAAAAGACGGCGGCCGGCGAGCGGGTCGAGTGGACCCGCGCGCTCACCTTCCCCGGGCTCGAACCGGGCGAGCGCCTGGTCGTGCACGAGCGGCTGCCGCACGGGCGGGGACGGATTCTCGACCGCAGCGGGGCGGTCCTCGCCGAGGGGCCGGTCACCGCCCGCACCTACCCACAGGGATCGGCGTTTGCCATCATCACCGGCTTCCTCAAGCCGCCCGCCGCCGCCCAGGTCGCCGTCCGGAAGCATGAGGGCTGGCCCGCGACGCTTCCGTACGGCCAGGGCGGCCTCGAGGGGTCGCTCGACCCGATCCTCGCCGGAACGCCCCGTTTTTCGCTGCGCGCGGTCTCGAAGCAGACGGGCCACCCCCGCGTCCTGGCGCTGCGGCGCGGGCGCAGCCCGCGCGACGTCAGGACGACGCTGCGGGTGCCCATCCAGAACGCGGCCGTGGCCGCGCTCGGCGCCCGCTACGGCGGTGTCGTCGTGCTCAGCGCCCGCACGGGAGCGGTGGAGGCCGATGCCGGCCTCGGCATGGACGTGCTGCAGCCGCCCGGCTCGTCGTTCAAGACGATCACGTCGGCGGCGGCCCTGACGGCGGGCAAGACCACGCTCGACACCCAGTACACCTATGCCCGCTACGCGCTCCTTGACGGCTGGCGGCTGCACAACTTCCATCACGAGGACTGCGGCGGGTCGCTGGTGCTCGCCTTTGCCGTCAGCTGCAACTCGGTATTCGGCCCACTGGCGGTCTCGGTCGGGGCGCCCAAGCTGGTGGCGATGGCCGACGCGTTCGGGTTCAACCGTCCTGCGTCCATCGCCTACCCGGTTCCCGAGAGCGTGACCCGGCCGCCATCGGGCATGACATCCGACCTCGACCTGGGCGTCGCCGGCATCGGCCAGGGTGGCGTACTGGCCTCTCCGCTGCAGATGGCCTCGGTGGCGCAGACGATCGGCTCGGGCTGCATGCGGCGGCCGCCGTTCCTCGTGCTGCGGCCGAAGTCCGCCCGTGAGCCGAGCACGCCCGTGCGGGCGTGCTCGCGACATATCGCCGCCGAGGTGACGACCATGATGGAGGCCGTCGTCACCGAGGGCACCGGCGTCTCCGCCGCGATCCCGGGCGTCACCGTGGCGGGGAAGACCGGGACGGCCGAGGTGGGCCCGCACATCCCCACCGATGCCTGGTTTATCGCCTTCGCACCCGTGGGCGCGCCGAAGGTGGCCGTAGCGGTGCTGGTCGTCCGGGGCGGCGTCGGCGGCAGCACCGCCGCCCCGATCGCCCGCGACGTGCTCGAGGCCGCGCTCGGCCAGTGACAGAGCGTCCGCTCTGGTAGCATCACCGCCGCCATGCGGCCCCGCAGCCCCAACCCCGAGTCGGTTCGCCAGACCATCCGGTTGCTGCGCCACTGCATCGCCCGCGTTCAGGGCTGACACGGCCCCCGCCAGGGGAGAGGTGCGCCCGCAGTGGGCCCCTCAGACCCGCAGGTCCCTTGTCCGCACCGTTCCGAGGACCCATGAACGCTCGCACGCTCGCAGTCTTTCGCCTCTATCAGCTCTTCAACGGCATTCTCTTCTCCGGCCCGATCTGGGCCGTGTTCCTGCTCTCGCGCGGGCTCAGCCTGACCCAGTTCGGCCTGGTCGAGGCGGCGCTGCACGTGGGCATGCTGGCGGCGCAGGTGCCCACCGGCGCCCTGGCCGACGCGCTGGGACGGCGGCGGCTGCTGGTCGCCGCGGGCTTCTTCTCGGCCGCGGCCGAGCTGGGGTACGTGTATGCGCCGGGATTTGCGCTGATCTGCGTCGCCGGGGCCGTGCATGGGGTCGCGTTTGCGCTTCGCACCGGCGCCGACGAGGCTTATCTGTTCGACTCGCTCGCCCACGACGACGCCCAGGCCCAGTTCCCGCGCATGCTCGGCGGCCTGTGGGCCGTGTTCCAGTTCGCAGGGGCGGTCTCGTTCATGGCCGGCGGACTGATCGCGAGCTACTCCCAGCCGCTGGCGTTCTGGCTGACGGCCGTGTGTGCGCTGGTCGCGAGCGCCGTTGCCACCCGCCTGCCCGACGACGCCCGCGGCCGGGTCGGCGACGGCGTGCGCGTCGCCGGCCACGGCCTGCGGGCGGTGCTGCACTCCCCGCGGCTGGGCGTCCTCACGCTGGCATGGAGCGTCTACTGGGCCGCGGTGACCAGCTGGTGGTTCTACGCAGCGCCGCTGTTTCAGGAGCGGGGAGCGTCGGACGCCCTCCTGGGAGTCGTGCTCGGCGCAGCCCTGCTGGCCGGGTCGGGCTTCTCGTGGATCGGCGGCCGGCTGGGTGAGCGGGTGCCGCTGACCGTGTCGGTCGGGGTGGCCTCTGCGGCGGCCGCGGCGGGGCTGGTGGCCGGCGCGGCGCTGCCCGGCCTCGCCGGCCCGGTGATCGTGCTGATGGTGATCGCGGGTGCGCCGGAGCTCGTCTACGTGACCCTGTCCACCTACCTCCAGCACAACACGCGGTCGGAGTTCCGGGCGACGTCGATGTCGATCGCCGAGGGCTGCTTCTCGGTGCAGATGCTGTGGCTTTTCCCGCTCACCGGGTTCCTGATCGAACACCATGGCTACACGCTGGGATTCGGCTTCTGCGCGGCCCTGATCGTGGTGGGCGCGGGGCTCTTCATCGGATCGCAGCGCCTGCCGGGCCTCGAGCCTGCAAAACTGTCGCCATGACGTACTCGATCGTCGCGCGCGATCCCGACACGGGTGAGCTGGGTGCCGCGATCCAATCGGCGGCCTTCTGCTGCGGTGTCGGCACCGTCTGGGTCGAGGCCGGCGTCGGCGCGGTGGTGACCCAGTCGTTCACCGACCCGTCCTACGGCCCGCTGTGCCTGCTGGCGCTGCGAAGCGGAGCGACGGCCGCGGCTGCGCTGGCCGGGGCAACGCGGCGCGACCGGCTCTCGCCGTACCGGCAGGTGGGAGTGGTGACGGCGACGGGCACGAGCGCCGCCCACACCGGACGCTCGTGTATTCCAGAGGCCGGCCACATCCACCGCACGAACGTCTCCTGCCAGGCGAACAT
The DNA here is from genome assembly GCA_036569885.1 of Gaiellales bacterium. Classification (GTDB taxonomy): domain Bacteria; phylum Actinomycetota; class Thermoleophilia; order Gaiellales; family JAICJC01; genus JAICJC01. Next base: position 3,508 of record DATCPV010000064.1, read on the forward strand.
GATGGACAAGGACACCGTCTGGCCTGCCATGCTGGAGGCATATCGGGACGCGGCCGGAACGCTGGCCGACCGGCTGATGGTGGCGCTGGAGGCCGCGCAGGACGAGGGCGGCGACTGGCGCGGCCAGGAGGCGGGCCGGGTGCTGGTCGTCCGCGGCGACCCCACGGGCAACCCCTGGGAGGACGTCACCTGCGACGTGCGTGTCGACGACCACCCGCAGCCCGTGGCCGAGCTGCGCCGCCTCGTGCTGCGGAACAAGGCCCTCACCGCCGCGGCAGATGCGGGCGAGACGTCGGTCAGCGCGGCCGTCGAGGCCGCCGTCGCGGCTGGGCTGGAGGAGCCGCACGTCGTGATCGCCGCCCTGCGCACGGCCGTTGCGACCGGCGAGGTCGAGGAGGCCCGGGAGCACCTCAACCGCCTGCTCGCCCGCGAGCCGCGCTACCTCGAGCTGGTGCGCCGGCTGCCGAACCTCCCGGCGATGCTCGGGATCGACCCCGTGCTGCCGGTCCCGGTCAGCCGGCCCGGCGCAGGTCGCGCAGGATCTCGCGGGCCGCGTTCCGGCCCGGCCCGCCGGTGATCCCGCCGCCGGGGTGCGCTCCGGCGCCGCACAGATAGAGGCCGTGCACGCCCAGGCGGTGGCGGGCGAGCCCGATCACCGGCCGCCAGGCGAAGAACTGGTCGAGCCCCGGCTCGGCGTGGTAGAGGTGGCCGCCCGAGAGGCCGTACTCCTGCTCGATCCCGGCCGGCGTCAGCACACTGGTGCCAGCGATCAGGCCGCGGATTCCCGGTGCGTACCGCTCCAGCGCTCCCACCACCCGCTCCGCGACGTCGTCGGGATCGGCCGCGTGCGGCACCCATTGGGCGAGCACGGTCATGCGGTGGCCGGTGCCGCTGTGCGTCGGGTCCGACAGCGTCGGGATCGTCGCCTCGAGCGCCGGCCGGTCGCTCGTGCGGCCGTACTTCCAGCAGTCGAACGCCTGCTCGACGGCGTCGATGCCGGGCGCGATCACGAGCCGGCCGCGCAGGGCCGCTTCGTCCTCGACGCCCGCGAAGCTGGGCAGGGCCGTCAGATCGAACTCCAGGCGGGCGGTTGCACCCGGCGTGCGGATGTTGCCCGCCCGCCAGCGCAGCCGCGGCCCGGCCACGACCGGGTCGACCCAGCGGGTCAGCACCGTCTTCGGGTCGACCGCTGCGGCCACCGCCGGGGCGGCCAGCTCCTCGCCCGATGCCAGCCGCACCCCGGCCACGCGGCCGTCGCGGGTGGTCACGGACACGACCTCGGCGCCCGTGCGCAGCTC
>DATCPV010000065.1:0-8292 GCA_036569885.1 Gaiellales bacterium
GGCTTCCCAAGCGTGACACCGATCTGCGACCGTTGCCGGCCTCCGCCCGGGCCGATCTACACGTCGGCGAGCTCGAACGAGCGCAGCGACTCGATCGTCAGGCGGTACCCCTCTCGCAGGTGGACGGCCACCAGCAGGACCGCTCCGCACCCGGGGCAGGCGAGCACATCGCCCGGGGCGTGGGTGTAGGCGATCGCCGCCCCCAGCGCATTGACGGCGCCGCAGCCCCCGCACGTCCCGATCGCCGCGGTCATCTCGCGTCCGAAGACGTCCATCAGCACGCCGCCGACAGCGTTGCCGTCGACATGGCGCTCGTCGTGAGTCATGGCGGACCTCCTGTTGGGCCGAAGCGCTCGGTGCGGATTCGCAGCGGGTCGTGCCCGAGCGAGACCAGCGCGTCGGCGGCGGTTTCGACGAAGCCGGTCGGCCCGCACACGAAGACGTGCGGGGCGTCGCTCGGCGGCCAGGCCACCTCGGCCAGCATGTCACGGTCGACCCGGCGGTCGTAGCCGGTCCAGCCGGGCGGCTGCGACCGGGTCAGTGTGTGCGTGATCTCGACGCCCGGGCCGCGGCCGATCCCCTCGAGCTCCTCGCGGAAGATGACCTCACCCTGCGAGCGGGCCGAGAGCAGCATGCGCACGGGCACGTCGGCGGCGGCGGCCACGCGTGCGCGCAGCATCGCCATGAGTGGCACAACGCCGCTACCGCCAGCGATCAGGAGCAGCGGGCCACCCAGGCGAGGCTCCCAGACGAAGTAGCCGCCGATCGGGCCGCGCAGCTCGATCTGATCGCCTGGGCGAAGCTCGTCGGTCAGGTACGGCGAGACCTCGCCGTCGTCGAGGCGCTCGACCGTCAGCTCGACCCGGTCGCCATCGGCGGGCGCGGCGATGGAGTAACTGCGCTGGGCCTGATAGCCGTCCTCGGCCGTCAGCCGGATGTCGACGTGCTGTCCGGGCAGGTGCCCCTGCCAGCCCGGGCAGTCAAGTGCGATCGTGCGCACGCCGGGTGGCCCGTCGGCCACCTCGACGACGTCGCCGAGCAGCCAGGTCAGTCGCCCGCGTAGCGTTGCTCCAGCCACGGATCTCCGTACGAGTGATAGCCGTAGCCCTCCCAGAACCCCGGCTCATCGTCTCCGCGCAGCTCGATCTCGCGCACCCACTTCGCGCTCTTCCAGAAATACAGGTGAGGAACCAGCAGACGTGCGGGCCCGCCGTGCTCGGGGTCGAGCGGCTCGCCGTCGTAGGTATGCGCGATCCAGGCCTTGCCGTCGGAGACGTCTGCCAGTGGAAGGTTGGTCGTGTAGCCGCCGTAGCTGCGGGCGAGCACGAACTCGGCTGAGGTGTCGACATCGGCGAGCAGCGTATCCAGCGATACGCCGACCCAACCCGTATCGAGCTTCGACCACTTCGTGACGCAGTGGATGTCGACCGTGATCTCCTCCTGCGGCAGGGCGCGAAGCTCGTCCCACGTCCAGGTCAGCGGATCGTCGATCTCGCCGACGAGCGACAGGCGCCAGTCGGAGATGTCGACATGAGGGGTCGGCCCGGCGGCGAGGATCGGGAACCCATCGGTCAGGTACTGGCCGGGTGGGACGCGGCCGGCGGGGACATCGCGTCTGCGCCGGCCCAGGAAGCCTCGCGAGATACGGTTCATGCCGGGACTATGCCAGACGGCAGCCGGGTACCCTCGACCGGGTGAAGGCAGCCAACCTGGCACTTCGGTTCCTGCTCGAGCTCGCCGCTCTGGGCGGGCTCGCCTACTGGGGGGCGCACACGGGCAGCGGTGTCGTGAAGCTGCTGCTCGCGGTTGCGGCGCCGCTCCTGGCCGCGATCGTCTGGGGCCTCTTCGCCGCTCCGAAGGCGGCTCGGCGGCTCCCGCGGGCCCCGCGGGTGGCGGTCGAGGCGGCCGTGTTCGGGCTGGCCGCTGCGGGCCTCGCCGTCACTGGGCAGGGTGTCGTCGCGGCGGTCTTCCTCGCCCTCGTCGTCGCGAACGGCGCCCTGGTCTACGCCTGGGACGGGTGAGCGGCCGTGCCGGCGGTGGCCAGAAAGCGTTCCAGCTGCTCCGCCGACTCGGGCTCGACCGCCGGCAGCGCCGCGATGCCGTAGCCGGCCAGCGCCTCGGCGAGGCCGTCGCGGCGGCCGACGATCACGAGCACATACCCGTGCCGCGCGAACTCCTCGGCCTGCTCGGCGACCTGCTCCATCAGGGGGCCTGCCACGGCGTCCGGGTAGTCGGCGGACGGGAGTTGAACGGCTCCCCATCCGGCGCGCTCGAGCACCGCCAGGCCGTCGACCCCGCCGTCGCGCGGATTCACGAGCTCATCGGCGATCAGGGCGATCCGGAAGCCGCGTTCGTCATCCTCCACGCGGGCCCCCGGTGAGCTCGACGATCGCGCCCCGCTCGGCGGCCGGGTCGTGGTCGGGGAGCTGGTGGGTGATGCCGGTCGCCCGCGGCATCGGCACCCCCCGGCCGGCCAGCTCGGCCGCGAGCTCTTCGATGAAGATCCCGCTCCCCGGCGACAGCTCGTCAGCCCCCTCCGGCCATTCGGGGCGGCCGCCGCGTCCGGGGTCGGAGCTGGTGACATGCACGCCCATCGAGGGGCTGCCCTCGAGGCCGACGAGGACCACATCGTCGCCGGCGCGCACGTGCACCTCGATCGCGCCCGCGACCGCGCCGGCGAGCCGGCGGCAGTGCTGCCGGTAGGCGGTCGTCTCGAGCTGCTCGCGCACCGCCCAGAAACGGTGCAGGCCGGTGAAGGCGAGCTCGGGGCAGGGCATCTGCTGGATCTGCCAGCCCTGCTCGCGCAGCACCTCGACCAGCGGTGAGTAGACGCCGGGGCAGCGCGCGCCGCCCCGTACCTTCGAGTTCTGGTTCAGAAGGCAGTGGGCGACGAACGCGACCCTATTTGTTGCAGACTGCATAGCCGGATTGGTAGAACAGCTGATGGTATCGCCGGAGCTTGTTCACGGCCCGGACGCAGGGGGACAGGACGCGCGGGTACGTGTGCTTGAACGTTCGCGGCCCTCCCCCCGTGTAGCCCGGTGGGGGCGGCTGGCACTCGCGATGGAGCAGGGCGCGCATCCTCGCGATGAGCGGTGCCTCCGCAGGGCGAGACGCGATATTTTGGAGTTCGAACGGATCCTTGTGAAGGTTGTACAGCTCCTGCCAGCCGCCCTGGTAGAGCGCGTACATGTAGCGGGTGCTGCGAATCCCGCAGAAGGACGGCGCAAGTGACGGTGGATTGCCGTCCAGGTGCTCGAGCAGGAACTGCGTGCGCCATGGCGTCCGCAGCCGCCCCTTCCCGAGCAGCGGAGCGAAGCTGCGGCCGGCGGTCGCGGGCTGGGGGACGCCGGCGATGCTGGCCATCGTTGGCGCCCAGTCGATGTTGGCGATGAGATGGTGGTCGATGCTCGGCCGGCTGGTGTACGGCTCGTACCGCACCACGAGCGGCACCCGCAGGTCCTCCTCGTATGCCAGCTGCTTCGTCGCCGCCGGCTGGCGGTGCTCGCCCCAGCTGACGCCGTTGTCGGATGCGAACAGGATCACGCTGTGCGCGAGCCGGTTGGTCCGGCGGAGTGAGCGCACGATCGCGGCCACCTGATTGTCGACGGTGAGCAGCGTCTGGAATTGCGCCCTTCGGTCGGCGTTGATCTGCTGATCCTGGACGCTGTCGAAGCGAGGCAGGTCGCGCATCCAGGGCGGCTTGTCCGAGATGTTCGCCTCGTTGAAGCTGGGCGGCCGGTAGGGCTTCAGATGCGGGAACCGCTGTGCGTAGCGCAGCTGGGGAATCGACGGCGCGTGTGGAGCGTACGGTGTGTAGTAGACGAACACGGGCTTGGATGCGGGTGCCGTGTCGATGAAGTTTGTGGCCGCGTTTCCGTAGTACGTCGTCGAGTACATCTTCTGCTTCGGCAACTCGCACGAATCCAGTCCGTCGTGGCATGCGCCCGGAGCATTGGTGTAGGCGCCGTACTCGGTATACGCCGCAGCCTCGGGGTATCCGCCCGCCCCCTCCACACGGTGGCCGACGGTCTCGAACGACACCCACCGGTCCCAACCTGGAGGGACGCCGCCCCGATAGGAGTTCAGATACTTCCCGAAGAGCCCCGTGTCGTACCCACCCGCCTTGAGCCAGGTTGCGATCGTCGAGTTCTGGTCGCCGCTCTTCTGGAACTCGAGCGCGCCGCCGTTCGGCGGGTGGTTGTCGTAGATCTTGGTCGTGTGGGCGTAGTTGCCGGTGAGGATGCTGGCGCGGCTGGGACAGCACAGCGAGTCCGACACGAAGGAGTTGGCAAACGTCACGCCGTGCTTGACCAGGAGCGACTGCACGTGCGGCATCGCCCACAGCGTGTCCCAGCGCTGGTCGTCGGTCACGATCATGATCACATTCGTGCGCGTGGTTGTCGCGACCCGGAGCCCTGGCGGGAGCCGTGCGGCCGACCCGCCCCCCGTCTCGAACCGGGTCACGGTCACCACGACCACGACCAGGACGAGCACCGCCGCCACCCCCCTCACGAGCCTCACCCTGGCGCGCCTCGCTCGCCTCACTCGCTCACGGCGCTGGTCTTGGGCCATCGCGACGAGAGGGTACTTCGACGCGTTCCAAACGGGGTCAGACCCCTTTTGGCGCACCGCCGGCGCGCGACCTCAGCTCTGGCTCGACGAGGCCCACAGGTTGATGTCGCTCTCGGTGGCGTAGCCGTCGATCTCGGCCAGCTCCGCGGCGTCGAACTCGAGCCTGGCGAGCGTGCTGACGTTGTCCTCGAGCTGCGCCACGCTGCTCGCCCCGACGAGCGTCGAGGTCACCCGCGGGTCGCGCAGCGTCCATGCCAGCGCCATCTGTGCCAGCTTCTGGCCGCGTCTCTGTGCGATCTCGTTCAGGGCCCGCACCTTGGCCATCGTCTGGTCGGTGAGCAGGTCGGGCGAGAGCGATGTGTCCTGGCTGGCCCGGGAGCCCGGCGGGATCCCGTTCAGGTAGCGGTCGGTGAGCATGCCCTGTGCCAGCGGCGAGAACGTGATGCAGCCCACGCCCTCGTCGCCGAGCGTGTCGAGCAGGTCGGGCTCGATCCAGCGGTTCAGCATCGAGTAGGACGGCTGGTGGATCAGCAGCCGCACGCCCATGTCGCGCAGGATTGCCGCCGCCCGCTGGGTGTCCTCGGGCGAGTACGACGAGATGCCGACGTAGAGCGCCTTGCCGGCGCGCACCGCGCTCTCGAGCGCTCCCATCGTCTCCTCCAGCGGGGTGTCGGGGTCAAACCGGTGGGAGTAGAAGATGTCCACGTAGTCAAGCCCGAGCCGGCCCAGGCTCTGGTCGAGGCTGGCCAGGAGGTACTTGCGCGAGCCGCGGTCGCCGTATGGCCCGGGCCACATGTCCCAGCCGGCCTTGGTCGAGATGATCAGCTCATCCCGGAACGGCGCGAGGTCGCGCCGCAGCAACCGGCCGAAATTCTCCTCGGCGGCGCCGTACGGAGGCCCGTAGTTGTTGGCCAGGTCGAAGTGGGTGATGCCGAGATCGAACGCGCGCCGGACGATGGCCGCGCTGGTGTCCAGCGGCCGGTCATGGCCGAAGTTGTGCCACAGGCCGAGCGACACCAAGGGCAGGTCGAGCCCGCTGCGCCCGCAGCGGCGGTACTGCATCTGCTCGTAGCGCTCGGCGGCGGGCTCGTAGCGGTCGGCCATCTCGAGGCCGGAGGATAGTTAGCCCCAGGAAAGGGTGTCGAGTAGGGTCGGCCGGATGGACAATCCGGTCATCCGGAGGGTGTGCCGCGAGGTCGGCGTACCGGATCTGCTCGAGCGTCTGTCAGAGCGGGTCTCAGCCAGCGATCTCCAGGCGCTCTTGTTGGAGTTGGCCCGGATGCGGGCGGCCAGGCGGAACCCGGCCGAGCTGATGGCGCAGTATGAGCGCGACCGCACCGTCCGGGCGGGCGGCACGAATGCGCGTGCGCTTGCACGCCTGGTCGTGGCGGCGTTTGATGCGGTGCCCGACTACGACGCGGTTGAGCTCGCTCCGGTCGAGCCGGTGGGATTGAACTCGGTGCTTGCCGGGATCGATCAGAACAACGTCCTTGCCACCGTGCGGGCGACCGAGGTGGTTGCCGACCCGACCGTCGCGCTCGCACTCCAGGCGGCTTGGCGACGACGTCATGGGTCGGACGTGGTGCGGATGTGCGCGGCACACCGGGTCCTTCGGCAGCAGGCGTTCGCCCTGCCCGCTCTCCAGCATTTCCACATCTTTGCGCTCGTCACCGGCGCCCGATCGCAATCCGACCACCGCTCGGAGGTCGATGCGATGGGCGAACATGTCCACGCCCACCTGGCGATCACGGCGGCCGCGCGCGAGCTGGGCGCCCCCGTCGAGCAGGCGGTTGTGCGCATCTCGGACACGGCTGTCCACACAGCCGCCACGCGCGCCGGCGTGGCGGTCAGGGCCGATGTCTCGAGTCCGCACGACGCGATCCCTCCAGATGTGGCCCGCCGATTGGGCCGGCGCTTGCGCCGTCTGGAAGCCGCGATCGCGACACTGACGCCGATCGTCGCCGGGTTCGGCGGCCGGTTGCTCGTGGATCTCACCCGGACGGATGGCGTTCGCTACTACGACGGCTTGCAGCTTCGGATCGACGCGACATGGCAGGGAGCGGCGCACGAAGTCGCAGACGGCGGGTCGGTCGACTGGGCGGCTCGCCTTCTCTCCGACCGGCGAGAACACCTCTTCACCAGCGGGATGGGTCTCGAGCGCCTGCTCCCTAGGCACCCCTAAAAAGTGCATGAAAATGCGGCCTGGAGCCGCAATTTGGATTGCCTCACGCCGTCGCGTGCCGCATAGTGGGATCAGTGTTCCGGGATGGACACCGGAGTCAGCCAGCGGAGGAGGACGTCGTGAGTGCTCGCCTGAAGCGCCGAATTGTGACCGCCGCCCTCGTACTGGGCGTGGCCGGGCTCGGCGGCTCCGCGCTTGCGAGCTCCTCCTCCGCCGGCAATTCCTTCTTCGACGACGTCGCCCGCCATCTCGGGATCACGCCGGCGAAGCTCCAGACGGCGATCAACCAGGCCGAGGCCGATCGTCTGAACCAACTCGTCAAGCAGGGGAAGCTGACCAAGGCACAGGCGGGTGCGATCGAGAAGCGGATGCAGCAGCACCACGGTGTGCCGTTCGGCCCGTTCGGCGGCCCCTTCGGCACTCCCTTCGGCGGCCCGCATCCGTTCGGCAACCACCATTTCCGCGGCCACGGCCCCCCGATGCCGTTCTTCTTCGGCTCGCCCATGGGCTCGCTGCAGGCCGCCGCCGGCTATCTCGGCATCTCCCAGCAGGCGCTCGGCAGCGACCTGCGCTCGGGAAAGACCCTGGCCGCAATCGCCACGGCGAAAGGCAAGTCGGTGAGCGGCCTTGAGAAGGCGATGCTCGCGGCCTCCAAGAAGCAGCTCGACTCGGCGGTCACGGCGAAGAGGCTCACCGCCGCTCAGGAGAGCAAGCTCCTGATGGCGCTCTCGAGCCGCATCGACACGTTCGTGACGAAGGGCTTCCATCTCGGCTTCGGCGGCCCGATGCACTTCGGCTGGGACGGCCATCACGGCCCGAATCACCACGGCAGCAACGACCCCTCGATGGCGCCCACCGCGTTCGGCCTCTGAAAAGCTCCGGCCGTCACATGAAAAGGCCGCCGTTGATGTCGAGGCACGTGCCGGTCATGTAGCCGCCCTCGCCGGCGACGAACACCACCGCCCGTGCAACCTCCTCCGGCTGCGCGAACCGGCCGAGCGGAACCCGGGCCATCAGCCGCTCCCGGATCGGCTCGGGCACCGAGCCGAGCATGTCGGTGTCGGTGAAGCCCGGGCAGACGCAGTTCGCCGTGACCCCGAACCGCGCCAGCTCCAGCGCGAGCGTCTTCGTCCACGCGATCAGCCCGCCCTTGGCGGCGGCGTAGTTCGCCTGGCCGAAGTTCCCGAGCTCGCCGACGAAGCTCGAGATGGTCACGATGCGCCCGAAGCCGGCCTCGCACATCGGCTCGACCACGGCTCTGGTCACCCGGTGGGTGCCGGTGAGGTTCGTCTCGACGACGGTCGTCCAGTCCTCGTCAGTCATCTTGCGCATGGTCACGTCGCGAGTGATCCCCGCGTTGTTGACCAGGATGTCGATGCGGCCGAACTGCTCTGAAGCGGCCGCGGCGAGGGCCGGGCCGGTGCCCGGATCGGCGATCGACCCGGCAACGGCGATCGCCTCGCCGCCACGTGCGCGCACGTCCGCCACCAGCTCATCGGCCTCCGTTTGGGACGACTGGTAGTTGACGACGAGCC
>DATCPV010000066.1:0-3428 GCA_036569885.1 Gaiellales bacterium
CCCCAGGACGGCGCCGACGACCGCGCCGGAGAGGACGTAGGAGATGCCCCGCGCCCGTCGCGCAGCCGCGTACATGTCGCCCGCCGCGGTGCGGATCAGAAGCGAGGTCGCCATCCCGGCACCGATCAGCACGAAGCCGGCCAGGAGCACGGGCACCGACCGGAGGTTCGTGGCGAGGGCGGTCAGGGCACAACCCGCGGAGGCCGCCACGAACCCTGCGGCGAGCACCGGCCGGCGGCCGTGCCGGTCCATCGCCCGCCCCGCCACGACCGCGGTGAGTCCCGACGCGACGAGGAAGACCGCGGGGCCCAGGCCGAGCAGGTCGCGGTCGCCGGTCACCAGCACGAAGGTCAGCGACGAGACCGCGGATGCGAGCTGGAGCACCACCGAGTTGACGGCGGTGACCGCCGCCAGGATGAGGGTGTTTCGGCGGATCGTGCGGGACAGATCGTCCACGCAGGTAGCCTCGCAGATCCTATGATCGGGTCCGACGACGATGCCCTCCTCTGAAACAGTCGCAGTCGAGGCCGCCGGCCGGACTCTCGAGGTCTCCAGTCCCGGCAAGGTGTTCTTCGCCGACCGCGGAGAGACGAAGCTCGACCTGATCCGCTACTACCTGGCGGTCGAGGCGGCGGTCATGGGCGCCCTGGGCGGCCGGCCGGTGCTGATGGAGCGCTATCCGAACGGCGCGGGCGGCCCGTCGTTCTTCCAGAAGCGGGTGCCGGCAAACGCTCCCGAGTGGCTGCAGACGACCACGGTGCAGACCCCCAACGGCACGCCCTCGCGCGCACTCGTCGTCGCCGACGTCGCCCACCTCGCGTGGGCGGTAAACCTGGGCTGCCTCGGCTTCCACGTCTGGCCGTACCGGGCCGACGATGCCGAGCACGCCGACGAGCTCCGCATCGACCTCGACCCGTCGCCGGGAGTGACCTTTGCCATGGTGCAGGAGGCGGCCGAGGAGACTCGGGGGCTGCTGGCCGAGCTGGGAATGGCCGGCGCGCCCAAGACGACCGGGCGCAACGGCATTCACGTCTATGTGCGGCTCGAGCCCCGGTTCGATGCGACGACCGTGCGCGCGGCGGCGGTGGCGCTCGCCCGCGAGCTCGAGCGGCGGCGGCCCGACCTGACGACGGCGGCGTGGTGGAAGGAGGAGCGGGGCACGCGCGTGTTCGTCGACTTCAACCAGAACGCGCCCCACAAGACCGTGATCGGCGCATGGAGCGTGCGGCCGCGGCCGGGGGCGCAGGTGTCGACGCCGTTTCGGTGGGAGGAGCTTCACGGCATCGTGCCCGACGAGCTCACCGTCGCCGTGGTTCCCGGCCGTCTGACCGCAGACGGCGATCCGTGGGAGGAGATGGAGCGTGGGCCTCAGCCGCTCGAGCCGCTGCTCGAACTGCACGAGCGGGACATGGCGGCGGGGCTCATGGATGCACCCTGGCCGCCCGTCTACCCCAAGATGCCGAACGAGCCCGCCCGGGTCGCGCCGAGCCGTGCCCGCAAGCCACCCGAATGAGATTCAGGCGGCCTTGAAGGCCGACCAGATCGCCGTGCGCGCGTTGAGGCCGTCCGGCGTGGTGTAGAGCACCTCGTAGTCCTTCAGGATCCGCGACGGGAACACGACCAGGGGATCCTTCGCCTCGGCGCCCACCGCGGGGAAGGAGGCGGGCGTGCCGACCTCGTACTGGACGTACTCCATCTCCCGCGCGGCCACGGCCGGCTCCAGCATGAAGTTGATCCAGGCGTGGGCCGCGACCGGGTCGGGAGCGAACGCCGAGATCGCCCAGTTGTCGATCCAGATCTCGGAGCGGCCGTCGGGAGCCACGACCCGGATGTCGTGCTGGGCCTTGCGGGCCTTTCTGATCCGCAGGCCGTCGCCGGAGTAGGTGATGCTGAGATCGATCGAGCCCGAGATGAAGTCGTCGACGTACACCTCGTTGATCGTGTGCACGTACGGCCGCACCCTCAGCAGGAGGTCGCGGGCGGCGTTCAGCTCGGACTGGCTCTCCGTGTTCATCGAGAACCCGAGCGCGTTCAGGGCAACTCCGATCACCTCGGATGGGCTTTCGATGAAGTTGACGTTGATGCCCTGGGCGTGGGGCAGGTAGTCGAAGAAGTCCTTCCACGTGCGCAGGTTGGCCTTGATCTTGTCGGTGCGCATCGTGAACCCGGTGAGCCCCGTGTCCTTCATGACCGAGTACACGTTCCCCGGGTCGTACGACAACTGCTGCCAGTGCGGCGCCAGGTTCTTGAGGTTGGGGATGAGGCTGTGATCCAGCTTCATCAGCAGGCCCAGTCCCTTCTCGATCCGAACATGGTCCGCGTCGGGGACGATGATGTCGTAGATCGCCTGCCCCTTCGTCGTCTGAAGCTGGGTCAGGAGCTGCTCGTTCGACGTGTAGTTGGTCTCGTCGAACTTGACGCCGAACTGCTTCGAGAACTGCTTCGCGTTCGCCGGGTCGTGATACTGGGCCCAGTTGTAGAAGTGGAGCGTGCTCTCCATCTTCTTGCCCGAGAGGTTGGAGGCGGGGGCCGATGTGGCGCCGCCGCCGCCGGTGGAGCCGCCGCATGCGGCCGCCCCGAGCGCGAGCGCGCCGAGCCCGAGCAGGTCACGGCGGTTCATCGCGCCGGCACGGCGATGCGAGTCTGGGTGCGCCATCGTTGCCGATTAATATACGGTCGTTACGCCTGAGTCAATGGCGGGATCGGCTAGATTCCGCCCGACATGGCAGGCAACAGCTCGGGCGTGGTGCACCTGGGGGCCCGTCTCCGTCATGCCCGCGAGCAGCGCCAGCTGTCCCTCGGGGACGTGGCGGGGCGCACCGGGCTCAGCCGCGGCTTTCTCTCGCGTGTCGAGCGCGACATGACGAGCCCGTCGGTGGCATCGCTGATCGCGCTGTGCGACGCCATCTCGCTGCCGATGGAGCGCCTCTTCGCGGCGCCGCGGGTCACCGTGGTTCGCGCCGCAGACCGGCCGAAAGCGGCGACGCTCCCCGGCGCCGCCGTCGTCGATACGCTGATCACGCCGGCACACGAGTCCCACGTGACCGTTCTCGAGACGATCGCCGCGCCGGGCGGCTCCGGCGGAACGGAGCTCTACACCCTGCCCAGCGAGTGCGAGGTCTGCTATGTGCTCCAGGGTGCGATCGAGCTCGACATCGACGGCGAGGTGTTCGCGCTGCGCCGCGGCGATGCGGTCACCTTCGGCGCCACCGTGCCGCACACGTGGCGCAACGCATCGGCGACGAGCGAGGCCCGGATCGTGTGGGTGATCGCGCCGGCCCTGCCGGACCCGCGTGGCCAGGCCAACTCCTAGCTCGAACTGGGGCGGTTACGCCGCCAGCCGGTCTTCGCACGGGAACGCGATGATCGCGGCCCGGTGGTCGCGCACGCGGCGCATCGCGATCAGCCCGAACAGCGCGGCGACGAGA
>DATCPV010000067.1:0-3170 GCA_036569885.1 Gaiellales bacterium
GGAGGGCCCCTCCGGCCCTCCCCCACGGGCGTTCGCTACGGTGTGCGGCGGCGGCCGATCGGCATCCACGCTGAAACAGGCCGCGCGACACACACTGTCACCGTCTCGCTCCCGACGGGTATCGGCTGGGTAACAGCGGCCACCGCCGCGTGACAGCCGCCCGGCCAGGCACGATGATTGTGCTGTGAACCGCGTGCTTCTGGTCGAGGACGACCCCACAATCCGCGAGATGACGCGGATGACGCTCGAGCGCGACGGGTTCGTGGTCGAGACCGCGGGCGACGGCCAGAGCGGCCTGGACGCATTCGACCGCGGCCCGCCCGACATCGTCCTGCTCGACGTCATGCTGCCCGGGATGGACGGCGTCTCGGTATGCCGCCGCATCCGCGCGAAGAGCGTCGTGCCGATCGTGATGCTGTCGGCGCGCACCGACCCGATCGACGTCGTGCTGGGTCTCGAGGCGGGCGCCGACGACTATGTCACCAAGCCCTTCGAGCCGCCGATCCTGTCGGCCCGGCTGCGCGCCGTCCTGCGCCGTGCGACCCGAATGGCCGAGGGCACCCGGATGCGGTTCGGCGACCTCGAGATCGACCCGAAGGGGATGGTCGTCACGCGCGACGGGATCGTGCTCTCGCTCACCCCCACCGAGTACCGCCTGCTGCTCGAACTGGCCCAGAACGTCGGCATCGTGCTCTCGCGCGAGCAGTTGCTCGAGAACGTGTGGGGATACGTGTGGTCGGGCGACACGCGCCTGGTTGACATGCACGTCCGCCGGCTGCGCGGCAAGGTCGGCGCCGACACGATCGAGACCGTCCGCGGGGCGGGGTACAAGCTGGCGCGGCCGGGATGACGCTGCGCGTCCGGCTGGCGCTCGCGTTCGCGCTGCTGGCGGGCGTCGTCGCGGCGGTGGTCGGCGTGGTCGTCTTCGAGCTGACGCAGCAGGATCTGCTCGACCGCGCGCGGGCAAAGGCCGTCCAGTCGGCCCGCTCGGCGGGGTCCTTCTACGACCAGTTCGCCGTGCTCTCGCCGGGCTCGGTCACGGCCGCCGGCCACGACATCCCCGAGCCGCTGCGCCGCGCGGTCGCCGCGCGGCATGTGGCCACCTTCAAGGGCGTCCAGGACAGGGCACCGGTGATCTGGGCCGGCGCCCCGTCGTCGCGCGCGCCGTCGGGCGTGTACGTGCGCACGTCGTTCACAGCCGACCAGGCCACCATCGATGACCTGCGCCGCACGCTCGTTGAGGTCGGCCTGGCGGGCGCGGCCGGAGGAGCGGTGCTGGGCCTGGCGCTCGCCTGGCGGCTCTCGCGGCGGCTGCGCGTCGCCGCGTCGGCGGCCGAGCGGGTCACCGCGGGATCGCTGTCGGCGCGGGTGAACGCCCGCGGCAGCGACGAGGTCGCCGCGCTCGGTGCGGCGATGGACCGGATGGCCGATTCGCTGCAGGAACGGATCGAGCACGAGCAGCGATTCGTCGCCAACGTCGCCCACGATCTGCGCACGCCGCTGACCGGCCTGGTTGCCGCCGCGAGCCTGCTCGAGCCGGACCGGGTGGGGACGGTCGTGCGCGAGCGGGTGGCGCGGCTCCACACGCTGGTCGAAGACCTGCTCGAGATCTCGCGCCTCGAGAACGGTGCGGTCACCGCCGACCTGCGGTGGGTCGATGTCGACGCATTCGTCAGCAGCCTGGTCGCCCAGCGCGCGGGCGTGATCGCCGACGCCCCCGAGCCGGCGAGAGCGTTCACCGATCCGCGCCGGCTCGAGCGGGTCATCGACAACCTGCTCGACAACGCCGCCCGTCACGGCGCCCCGCCGGTGGTCGTCTCGGTGCGCGGCCGCACAATCGTCGTCACCGACTCGGGCCCGGGCTTCGCCGGCGAGATCCTGGAGCGGGCGACGCAGCGGTTCGCCACCGGCGACGCGGCCCGCGGCCACGGCATCGGCCTGGGGCTCGCGATCGCCGCGGCGCAGACGCGCGTGCTGGGCGGGTCGCTGCTCGTGGCCAATCGGCCTGAGGGCGGCGCCTCGGTCACCGTTGAGCTGAGCGACCGCTCGCCGAGCGAGGAGCTCCAGCCATGACTCGCCGGCTCGTGCTGGCGCTCGCGGTGGCTGCGGCCTGCGCAGGCTGCGGATCGGGCGCCGGGCTGCACATCGAGGACGGCGGCCGGACGGTGAAGCTCCACGACGTGACGAGCCCCACGGCACCGCCCGCGACCGGCGTGACGGCGCCGCCGCAGCCGGGAGTCCACCTGGGCGCGCCGACGGCGCTCGCCTATGCGGGCGGGACGCTGTGGTGCGCGGTGCAGCCCGGGGGCGTCCTGGTTGGCTCGCTGGTCAAGGTCAGCGCCGCCTCCGGTGTCCCCGAGGGCGCGGCGGTGCCCCTGCCGCCGGCGGGCCAGCCGTACCTGCTCACGGTCGGCGCCGACGGGGTCTGGCTGGCGGCCGGGACGCGGCTCTGGAAGATCGACCCCACAACCGGCGCGGCTGAGTTCACGACGCCCCTGGGCGGGAGCGCGACGGCGGTGCTGGATGCGGCCGGGTCGGTGTGGGCGACCGTGACCACCACGCGCGGCGGGCGGCTCGTGCGCCTCTCCCCCGCCTCGGGCGCGCTCATCTCGCAGACGCCCATCGGCCCATCGCCCAGCGCGCTGACGGTGGCGGACGGCCTCGCCTGGGTGACCGACAGGGTCGACCAGTCGATCCTGCGGTTTGCGATCGGCGGCCGCGTGGTTCGCCGCACCGGCTCGATCCCTCTGCCGCGGTCGGCCGTGCGGGCACCCACCCAGATCACCGTCACCGCCGGCCGGGTGTGGGTGTACGAGCGCGGGCGCGTGCTGCGCATCGATCCGGCGACCGACCGCGTGATCGGCACCACGAGCCTGGCGCCCGCCCCGGGCGGCACGATCGCGGCCGGCACGAGCGGCGTCTGGGTGATCACGCGCACCCGCGTGCACCACCTCGGCGCCGTGCGCCTCCTCGATCCCGTGAGCGGCCTGCCCGTCGGCCGGCGGGTCGCGGTCGGCGGCAATCCCACCGCCATCGTCACCGACGGCAGCACGGCGTGGGTGTTCGACTCGGCCACGAACCGGCTGATCCGCATCTCGGCCGGGTAGGCCGCTCGCCGCCGGGACGCTCTCACCGCGAGCCGCCGGCCGTTCTACGATCCCGGGATGGCC
>DATCPV010000068.1:0-10698 GCA_036569885.1 Gaiellales bacterium
CCCGCCCGCGGTCAGCCCAGTGCGCCGGAGGTGACGCGGAACGTGTATCGGGCGCTGTGCGGATCGATGTTGCCGGCAACGTCGACCGCTCGTGCCCGGACGGTGTGGGTGCTGCCCTGGGCGAGGTGGTAGAGCACGAACGAGTTGCCGGCCGCCCAGTGCCAGCGGCCGCCGTCCATGCGGTATTGGAAGTTGAGGTCGCGGACGCCGTCGGGGTCCTGATCCTTCGCGGCGAGCGAGAAGATGACCGTCGCCTTGTTGGACGGGTTCGGCGGGCGCGACGTGAAATGCGTGTCAGTGGGCGCGATGCGGTTCATGGCCCACCACAGCGAGCGGGCGACAAGTGTGCCGCCGGGGCTGATGCTCGGGTCGAAACCGCCGTTGGCAACCGCTGACGACCATGGCCGGAAGCCGAGGTCAACGACGCGGCCGGCGCCGATCTCACGCGATGCCAGGAGCACCTGACCGAACGTGTGGAACGGGCTCGACGGGTCGGGCGATCGCTGGAGCCTCGCGAGCATCTTGCCCGAGAAGAAGTCCTGGATGAACGCCTCGCCCGATCCGGGGCCGATGATCGTGAACTTGGTCAGGCCCTTGGTGAGGAAGTTCGGCTCCACGGAGCCGGGTGCCATCTGGCTCAAGCCCGTCGAAACCTGGTCGGGGAAGACGTCGTCGTAGGTGTACATGGCCCAGCGGTAGGCGAACTTCGTCGTCGCCGCGCCGACGGCGCTCTTGGCTGCCCAGCCCGCGTTCTGGCCGGCGAGCCAGTGTGTCTGGCCGCCCAGGACGACGCCGTGGCCGTGGTTGCAGTAGACGTTCAGCGCCGAGGCCAGGCCGAACCGGTCGAGTACGGGCATGTCGGTGACGACCAGCGCGGACTGGTGGGTGCGCAGCGCCGCGGTGTACTGCGCCGCGGTGAGGGTGCGGGTGGAGGCGTCGATGAAGTCCGAGGCGCGCGGCACGGCGAGCAGGTTGGCCGCATCCATGCGATGGGCGATGTCGAGCACGGCCTCCGGCGGGATGGCCGTGATGTACTTGACGCGCAGCTTGGGGTGGGCGGGCAGCGGCAGTGTCTTCCACGTCGTCGTGGTGGTGGCGCTTGTGACCGCGGGGTCGACCTGGGCGGTGAGGGTGACCGAGTAGCCGACTCCCGAGCCGAGGTTGCCGGGAATGTCGAATGTGAGGTCTGGCGTGAGCACGCCGTCGGGCGTGCCCGTGGCGATGACGCGATCGTTCGACGTCCCGTTCACAACGACGCTCGCGCTCGCAACGTTGTCGGTGCACGCCCAGGTGATCTCGGGCCGGTACCGCAGCTTCGTGACATGGGTGGTGCACGGGGCGGTCGTCGCGGCGGCAGGCTGCGCCACCCCCGAGGCGAGCAGGGCGAGGAGAATCGTCAGCGGAGCGAGCCTGCGCATGCTCCTGTTATCGGCCGCGGGGTGATCGGCACGATCCCCCGGTTGGTGCAGGTCGGGCGACGGCGGCCGGGTACGGTTCGCCGGTGCCGGCGTCGCGTTTCGCCTCCCTGGGTCGTTGGGTGTACCGCCGCCGGAGGCTGGTGGTGGGAGTGTGGCTGGCCGTGGTCGCCGTCACTGCGCCGCTGGCGCCGCAGCTGCAGGGTGCCCTGGCCTCGGGCGGGTTCATCGCCCAGGATTCCGAGGCGGTGCGGGCCGGAAACCGGCTCGACCACTGGATCCCGCGCCGCCCCCAGTCGGTGCTCGTGGTGGTCGCTCCCGATGGCAACGTCGCCGACCTGCGGCGGACGATCACGCCGCTGCGCCACTTCCCGCACGTCGACCTGCCGGCGTCGGGGCCCAGGATCGTGCGCTCGCACCGGGGCACCGCCGCCTACGCCGTGTTCCCGCTTCAGATCGATCCCGAAACGGCCCGTGCCTACGTCGAGCGGTTCCGCGCCGCGCTGCGCCCGCCGCACGGGTTCGCCGTCGACGTCACCGGCTCGCCGGCCGTCTTCGAGGACATCCAGCTCGCCACCTCGGCCGACCTGCGCCGGGCCGAGTCGCTCGGTGTTCCCGCGGCGCTCCTCGTGCTGGCACTGGCCTTCGGCACGGCGGTCGCCGCCGGCATCCCGCTGGTGGTTGGCGGCGTTGCCGTGCTGGCGACGCTCGGGCTCCTGTTCCTGCTCGCCCAGGCCGAGCCACTGTCGATCTTCGTGCTCAACATCGCCACGATGCTCGGCCTCGGGGTGGGGGTGGACTACGCGCTGCTTGCGGTGTCGCGGTT
Organism: Gaiellales bacterium; assembly: GCA_036569885.1. Lineage (GTDB taxonomy): Bacteria > Actinomycetota > Thermoleophilia > Gaiellales > JAICJC01 > JAICJC01. Next base: position 2,242 of record DATCPV010000068.1, read on the forward strand.
CCGCGAGGAGCTCGCGAAGGGAAGCGACGTCGAGAGCGCGGTCGTGCGCACGGTCGAGACGGCGGGCCGCGCGATTGCGTTCTCGGGCGTGGCGGTGCTGATCGGGCTCTCGGGCATGTGGGTGTTCGGCCTGCGGGTGCTGTCGTCGATCGCCGCGGGCGGGTCGCTGGTCGTGGCCGTCTCGGCGCTGGCGGCGGTGACGCTGCTCCCCGCCATCCTCGGCCTGCTCGGCCACAGGGTCGAGCGCGCGCCGCTCCTCCCCCGCATGCATAAACGGGGTCAGGCACCAAATATTCACGGCTGGGAGCGGCTGGCGCACGCCGTGATGGCGCGGCCATGGACATTCATCGTCGCGACGCTCGTCGTTGTCGGGATCCTGGCGGCGCCGCTGCTTTCCGGGACGCTGAACGTCGCCCGCGCGGACGTCCTGCCGTCGCGGTACGCGTCGCGCCGGGGTGAGCACCTGCTGGACACGCAGTTCTCGCAGGCCGTGCTGAACCCGATCGTCGTGGCCGTGCCGCGCTGGGTGGCCCTCCCGCCGCTGGTGCGTCGCCTCGAGCGCGTGCGCGGGATCGCGGGAGTGGCGCAGATCGAGCGTGGGCCGGGCGGATCGGCGATCGACCTGACCCCGTCGGTCGACCCGTTCACCGGAGCCGGGCGCGCGGTGGTCAACCGGATCCGGCGCCTCCCCGGCCACGGGCCGCGCTTCCTCGTCACGGGTGAGACCGCGGGCGAGCTCGACTTCCTCGCCCAGATCGAGAACCGGGCGCCGTGGGCGGCGGCGGTCGTGTTTGCGGCCACGTACGTCATCCTGACCGCCGCGTTCGGCTCGCTGCTCCTGCCGCTCAAGGCGATCGTGATGAACAGCCTCTCGATTGCAGCCGCGTTCGGGGTGCTGGTGTGGATCTTCCAAGATGGGCACCTGAACGGCGTGCTCGGGCTGACCAAGCTCGGCTACATCGATGCGACGACGCCGGTCGTGGTCGTCTGCACGCTCTTCGGGGTGTCGATGGACTACGAGGTGTTCATGCTCTCGCGGATCGCCGAGGCGTATCGGGCCGGGGCCACCAACCGCGACGCGGTCGCCACCGGGCTGGTCGCCACGGGCCGCATCATCACCTCCGCGGCGGCGATCCTGGTCGTGGTGGGGCTGGCATTCACCTCCGCCGACGTCGTGATCGTCAAGGAGCTCGGCCTCGGGCTCGCGTTGGCGATCGGCCTTGACGCGACGCTGATCCGGTCGATGCTCGTACCCGCGACCATGCGCGTGCTCGGCGACTGGAACTGGTGGCCGTCGGGTCGGCGGGGAGTTCAATAAGGCTCAAGCGGAGCGGCGGCCCGGCCGAAGGGAGTCTGATGTCCGAGCCCAATTCGCTCACGGTCGATGCGGTCGTCTTCGAGGCGGTTCGCCCGCCCGTCGGCCGCGCGATCGCCGCGGCCACGCTGGCCGCCGTCCTGGGCGCGTCCCTGTGGGCGCTGATCGTGATCGTGACCGACCACTCGTTCGGCATCGCCGCCGCGGGCCTCGGCATCCTCTCCGGCAAGCTCGTCTACCGGGCCACCGGGGGCAGGCGCGGGGTGCTGCCGTTCGCGGCCGCCGCCGCCTCGGTCGTGATCGCGGTCGTCGCCGGCAAGTACGCCGCCTTCGCCTACGTCATCCACCGCGATGCCCAGCAGCGCTTCGGGGCGCGCGGTGCGAACTTCTACGGCTACCTCTCCGGGCACACCTGGGACGCGTTCCACTCGGGCCTCGGCACCATCTTCGGCGGCTTCGACCTGCTCTGGGTGGCCTTCGGGCTCTTCGCGGCGTGGCGCATCGTCGGCCTGCCCCGCGTCACCCGCCGCGCCTGAAGTCCCGCTAGCTGGCGACCGACTCCGGGTGGATGCGGCCGGCCTTCTGCGACAGCGCGCCGCCCTCGCGGTTTGCACGCACGGCCAGCACCTCGGCCAGGATCGACACCGCGGTCTCGGCGGGTGTGACAGCGCCGATGTCGAGGCCGAGCGGACCGCGGATGCGGCCGATCTCGTCCTCGCTGTAGCCCGCGTTCAGCAGCCGTCGCCGGCGTGAGTCCTGCGCCCTGCGGCTGCCGAGCGCGCCGATGTAGGGCGCCGAGGAGCGCAGTGCCGGTCCGAGCGCCGGCTCGTCGAAGCGGGCGTCGTGGGTCAACACGACGACGTAGGTCGCCTCGTCGGGGCCGTGCAGATCGTAGGCCATCGCGGGCCAGCCGACCACGACCTCGTCGGCGTCCGGCAGCCGCTCGCGGGTGGCGAACTTGCCCCGGGCATCCGAGACGATGGTGTGGAAGCCGACCAGCTTCGCCATCCGGCACAGAGCCTGCGCGGTGTCGACGGCGCCGAACACCATCATCACCGGCGCCGGGGCGTAGTGCTCGACAAATGTGTCCTCGTCGGCCCGGACCGCGGTCGAATGCGCCTCGCCCTGCGCGTACGTCTTCTGCCCGGCGCCGTCACCGGCGACGGTCGTCGTCACGGAGAGCCGCTCGCCGGTGCGCAGCGCGGCCTCGACCCGGTCGAGCTCCTCCACGTCGGCGGGCTGCACGAACACCTCGATCTCGCCGCCGCAGGGCAGGCCGACGTCGAATGCGTCGTCGTCGGAGATGCCGTACCGCAGCAGCAGCGGAGGCCTGCCCGCCAGCACCTCCTCGGCGCGCAGAGCCACGTCGGACTCGACGCAGCCACCCGACACCGAGCCGACCATCTCACCGCTCGAGCTGAGGGCCAGGCGCGATCCGAGCGGGCGCGGAGCCGAGCGGCGGGTATCGACGACCGTGGCGAGCGCGACCCGGTCGCCCGCGCCGAGCATTCGCCGAACGTCGTCGAGAACCTCTCGCATTCTGAGAACGGTAGCAGGTCGCTTGCGCGCGCAACCAGCCCTTGTGGCGGCCTTCGCAGGTGCCCCTCCGGAGGGGCCGTCGGCGGCTCCGAGTTGCCGCAGTCACGATCGCACCGGTACAGTTCCGGCGCGCATGAAGACGTATTCCGCAAAGCCCGGCGAGATCGAGCGCCACTGGTACGTGGTCGACGCCGAGGCAAAGACGCTCGGCCGTCTGGCCACGCAGATCGCCGATGTGCTGCGCGGGAAGGGCAAGGCGGCCTACACGCCGCACGTCGATACCGGCGATTTCGTGATCGTCGTGAACGCCCGCAAGGTGCACGTCACCGGGCAGAAGCTCGACCAGAAGCTCTATTACAAGCACAGCGGCTATCCGGGCGGCCTGCACAGCCGGACGCTGCGCGAGCAGCTCGAGCGGCGGCCCGAGGAAGTTCTGCGCAAGGCCGTGCGGGGCATGCTGCCGAAAAATCGGCTCGCCTCGGCCCAGTTGCGTAAGCTGAAGATCTACGCCGGCCCGGATCACCCACACGCCGCGCAGAACCCCGAACCGTTCCAGGAGAGGTCGTAGTGGCAGACACCGCCGTCTCGTATCGCGGCACCGGTAAGCGCAAGACGTCCGTCGCGCGGGTCGTGATGGTGCCGGGAGCCGGTGCGATCACCGTCAACGGAAAGCCGATCGAGGAGTACTTCCCCCGCCAAACGCTGCGGTCGATCGCGACCGCGCCGCTCGCGCTGACGGGCACCGAGGCCGCCTACGACGTGCGCGCCCGCATCGACGGCGGCGGCATCTCCGGTCAGGCCGGAGCACTTCGACACGGCATCTCGCGGGCGCTGATCGGCGTCGACGAGAACCTGCGCACAGAGCTCAAGCGCCAAGGCTTCCTCACGCGCGACGACCGCCAGGTCGAGCGCAAGAAGGCGGGCTTGAAGAAGGCCCGCAAGCGGCCTCAGTTCTCGAAGCGCTAGTCGACATCCGCATGCGCAAGCTGTTCGGTACCGATGGGGTGCGCGGCGTGGCGGGCGTTGACCTGACCCTCGACGTGGCGCGTTACCTGGGCGCGGCCGTCGTGGCGTGGTCGGGCGCCGGGTCACGCGTGGTGATCGGCCGTGACACGCGCGAGTCGGGCGCGGCGCTCGAGGACGCGCTGGTCGAGGGCGTCGTCGGGGCTGGCGGCAAGGCGCTTCGGGCCGGGGTGATCCCGACCCCGGGTGTGGCGGTGCTCACGCGGCTTGAGCGCGCGGAGCTCGGGTGCGTCATCTCGGCCTCGCACAACCCCTACCAGGACAACGGCATCAAGTTCTTGTCGGGCGACGGGCGCAAGCTGGACGACGGCTCGGAGGCCGCGATCGAGGCGATCATGGGGCGAACCGCACTCGTCGGCGGGGGCGGCGACAGCGTGCTCGCCGACTCGGCCGCCCGGTATCTCGACTGGCTGGTGAGCACCTACGGCGCCGACGCGCCCCCGTGGCCCGTCGTCCTCGACTGCGCGAACGGGGCCGCGCACGTGGTCGCGCCGGCGATCTTCTCGATGGTGGGATCGGTGGTCGGCAGCATCGGCACCCATCCGGACGGGCGCAACATCAACGCCGGCGTCGGCTCGACCCACCTCGAGGCCGTCGCCGCGGCGGTGGCGGGCTCGGGCGCGGCTTGCGGGATCGCGTTCGACGGGGACGCCGATCGCTGTCTCGCGGTCGACCCGGACGGCCGCACCGTGAACGGCGACGCGATCATCGCGGCGATCGCCCTGCACCGCCGCGCGACCCGTGTGGTCGTCACGTCGATGACGAATCTCGGGTTCCATCGCGTCATGGAGCAGCACGGCATCGAGGTCGAGGTGACCGACGTCGGCGACCGCTACGTGCTGGCCGGGATGCTCTCCACCGGCGCCACCCTCGGCGGCGAGCAGTCCGGCCACGTGGTCGACCTGCAGCACCACACGACGGGCGACGGCGTGGCGACGGCGCTGATGCTGCTCGCGGCTCTCGACGGGCTCGGGATGTTGATGGCGGACCTGGTCGATCTCGTCGTACCGTTCCCGCAGCAGCTGGTGGCGGTCCCGGCCGACCGGGCGGCACTCGCGGGCTCGCGGCGCATCCGTGAGGAGGTTGCCGCCGCCGAGGCGAAGCTCGGCCGCGACGGTAGAATTGTGGTGCGTGCCTCTGGCACCGAGCCGGTTGTGCGGGTAATGGTTGAAGCGGCGGATGCCGTGATGTGCGCGGACCTGTGCAACCATCTGGTGGGGATCGTCCAGACCGAGATCGGAGTGGGCTGATGTGCGGAATCGTCGGATATGTGGGGGGCCGGCCGTGTAAGGAGCTGCTGCTGACGGGGCTCGAGCGGCTCGAGTACCGCGGCTATGACTCGGCCGGCATCTGCCTGATCAACGGCAGCGTCGACATCACCCGGCGCGTCGGCAAGGTTGCCGTTCTGCGCGCCGCGGTCGGTGCGAGCTCCCACCCGGCGACGAGCGGGCTCGCCCACACCCGGTGGGCGACGCATGGCGGCGTGATCGAGGCCAATGCACATCCGATCGAGGCCTGTGACGGCTCCGGCGTGACCGTCGTGCACAACGGCATCATCGAGAACTACGCCTCGCTGCGGCGCGAGCTCTCGGCCGCCGGCCACGTCTACCACTCCGATACCGACACCGAGGCGATCGCCCATCTCGTCGAGGAGTGCTACTCGGGCGACCTGGTCGCGGCGGTGCAGGAGGCCTACCAGCGCCTCGACGGCCACTTCGCTTTCGCGGTCGCGCACCGCGACAGCCCCGGCGTGCTGGTGGCGGCTCGGCGCGGATGCCCGCTGGTGGTCGGTGTGGGGGAGGGCGAGATGTTCATGGCCTCGGCCATCCCGGCCTTCCTGGCCGAGACGCGCAGGGTGCAGCACGTGTTCGACGGCGAGATCGTGGTCGCGACGGTGGACGGCGCGACCTTCCTGTCGGGCGACGGGGCGGCGATCGAGCGCGAGGTGCAGGAGGTCGAGTGGGACGAGGATGCGGCCGAGAAGCAGGGCTACGACACGTTCATGCTCAAGGAGATCTGGGAGCAGCCCGACGCGATCGCCGAGACGATCGGCGAGCGCCTGTACCACGGCACGCTCCAGCTCGACGGCCTGAATCTGAGCGAGGAGCGGATCCGCGGGCTCTCGCGGGTCGTGTTCCTGGCCTGCGGGACGTCGTACCACGCCGGCCTCGTCGGCCGGTACCTGCTCGAGGAGTGGGCGCGGATCCCGTCGGAGTCCGACATCGCAAGCGAATGGCGCTACCGCCACGCGGTGATCGACGAGAACACGCTCGTGATCGCGATCGCCCAGTCGGGTGAGACGATCGACACGCTGGCCGCGATGAAGGAAGCGCGCTCGCGCGGAGCCCACGTGCTGGCGATCACCAACGTCATGGGCAGCCAGATGACCCGCGAGTGCGACTCGGTGCTGTACACCCGCGCCGGCCTCGAGATCGGCGTCGCGGCGTCCAAGACATTCACCGCGCAGCTGACCCTGCTCTACCTGCTGGCGCTCCGCCTCGCCATCATCCGCGGCACGCTCGCCCCAGACCGGGCCGAGACGCTGCTCGCGCAGGTGCGAGGGCTGCCCGATCTCGTCCGGGAGACGCTCGAGCGCGGCGCGCTGGTCGAGCCGGTCGCCGAGCGGTTCGCCGGCAACGACTTCTTCCTCTACCTGGGGCGCAACATCGGCCTGCCGATCGCCCTCGAGGGGGCGCTCAAGCTGAAGGAGATCTCCTACATCTCGACCGACGCCTACGCGGCTGGAGAGATGAAGCACGGCCCGATCGCCCTGCTCGACAGCACGACCCCCGTTGTGGTGATTGCGACCGACGGGCACGTCTACGAGAAGATCGTGTCGAACATCGAGGAGGTGCGTGCCCGCGGTGCGCACGTGGTGGCGGTCGCCACCGACGGCAACGAGGGCATCCGTGACGTGGCCGAGCACGTCCTCTACGTCCCCCGCACGGAGCCCGAGCTCCAGTCGGTGCTGGCGGTGCTGCCGCTGCAGCAGCTCGCCTACTCCATCGCCACCCGCCGCGGCCTCGACGTCGACAAGCCGCGCAACCTCGCCAAGACCGTCACCGTCGAGTAGCCGGGCCGGTCGCCTACGCCGCTCCCCGCAGCCGCTCGCGCACTCCGACGCGGGCCCGTTCGAGGATCCCGGGGTCGCCGAAGAGCGGGAACGCGAGGTTCGCCCCGATGAGCATGGCGTTGGTCTCGAACGCGAGCTGGGAGGGGTCGGCGCCGGCCGAGATCTCGCCCAGCGACTGCGCCTCGCGGATCCCGCCCTCGATCGCCCCCATCCATCCACCGACGAACTCGCCGATCCGGTCGCGGACCGGCCCTGGCCGCACGTTCATCTCGGCGGCGACGGCGGCGAAGAAGCACCCGCCCGGAAAGGTGCGACGCTCAACGTGGGAGAGGAACGCGTCGCAGAGCGCCAGCACGCGCGCGGTGCCAGCCGGCGCGGCTAGCCCGGGACCGACCACCTCGCTCCGGAACACGGTGTCGGCGGTCTCGATCGTCGCCAGCTGCAGCTCCAGCTTTGACTTGAAGTGCGCGTAGAGCCCGCTCTTGCTCATCCCGACCGCGCTCGCCAGCCGGCCGATCGAGAGGCCTTCGAGGCCCTCGACGGTGGCCAGCCGGGCCGCCTCCTCCAGGATCGCCTGCCGGCGCTCGCCGTCCGCGCGGCGCCTGGATGGGGTGGGAGTGGTTGCCATCGTTGACAAGGTAGCACGACCGGTCGTAGAATCTCGCCGGCGAACGACCGATCGTGCGTTGAAGGGAGGATCCGTGGACGGTGAGACGAACGGCAGAGCGGTGATCAACCTCACGACCGGCCACGAGGACGCCGACCTGGTGACGGTCGCATTCCTCGTCGGCACCGCGGGACTGGCCGCGGGAAAGGACGTGGTGATGTTCCTGACCAAGGAGGCCGTGAGGCTGGCCACGCCGGGTTATGCCGACGCGATCGAGTCCGCCGGCGCCCCGCCCGTCGCCAAGCTCTTCGCGCAGTTCGCCGAGGGCGGCGGCGAGCTCTACGCCTGCCCGATCTGCTTCGACGCCCGGCGGCTCGACCACGAGAACCTCGTGCCGAACGCGCGCATCGCCGGCGCGACGCCGCTGTGGGAGTTCGTCGGCGAGGGTGCGACCGTGTTCAGCTACTGAGTGTTGGCGCTGCGCGGTTGACTACCGCTGGTATGCAGACCTGCATACCTTCGATAGGCAGCTACCGCCTGCCGGCCGACGCGCGGTGTAGAATATCTGCCTACTGTTGGTATGCAATTCTGACTACCAAAGGTAGCAGTGAATCCGAACACGAACCCGTTCCAGATCTCGGGCAAGGTCAAGCCCGAGGACATGATCGATCGCGAGCCCGAGGCGCTCGAGCTCAAACACCTGGTCGACGGAGGCCACCCCGTCCGGCTCGTCGCGCCACGCCGCTATGGCAAGACCACGCTGCTCGGACGCGTGCTCAAGGGCGCCGCCGACGAGGGAATGCCCACCGCACATGTCGACCTCCTCGGCGTTCTGACCCTGGCCGCAATCGTGACGCGGATCGAGCGGGCCTACAGCGAGAGCCTCAAGGGATCGGTGCG